>NZ_DATBNB010000256.1 GCF_036554565.1 Longimicrobium sp.
GAAAGTGGGGCGTGCACTTCGCCATGGGCGGCACGGGCGAGATCGTCCGCGGCCTCGTCCGCCTGCTGGAGGAGATGGGGGTGGAGGTGCGGCTGAACGCGCCGGTGGAGGAGATCGAGGTGCGCACCGGCCGTGCGTCCGCCGTGCGGCTCGCGGGCGGTGAGCGCATCCCGGCGGAGGTGGTGGTGAGCAACGCGGACCCGTCGTACGTCTACACGCGGATGATCGACCCGCGGCACCGGCGGCGGAACACGGATCGCGCGGTGCGCCGCACGCGCCAGTCGATGAGCCTGTTCGTGGCCTACTTCGGCAGCCGCAAGCAGTTCCCGGAGCTGGCGCACCACACGATCGTCCTCGGAAACCGCTACAAGCCGCTGCTGGATGACATCTTCACCCGCCGCGTGCTGGCCGACGACTTCTCCCTCTATCTTCACGCGCCGACGAGGACGGACCCATCGCTGGCGCCGGAGGGGAACGAGGGCTTCTACGTGCTCTCTCCCGTTCCCAACACCCGCGCGGGGATCGACTGGAGCCGCGAAGCGCAGCCGTACTGGGAGCGCATCCGCGCGTCGCTGGAAGAGCGCCTTCTCCCCGGCCTGGGCGAGAGCCCGGTAAAGCCGTTTCTCCTGACGCCGCACGACTTCGAGCACACCCTGCGGTCCGAGGACGGCGCGGCGTTCGGGCTAGAGCCAATCCTCACCCAGTCGGCGTACTTCCGCTACCACAACCGGTCCGAGGACGTGGGCGGCCTGTACTTCGTCGGCGCGGGAACGCACCCGGGCGGCGGCGTTCCCGGCGTGCTCTGCTCGGCGCGCGTGCTGGACCGCGTGGTCCCCGCTCCCCGGCCCGCCGCGTGAGCTATCTCGCCTTTCTGCTCGTCTTCATCGTGCCGCCCCTGCTCGTCCTCGCGTGGACGCAGCGGCGGCGCCTGCGCGGCATCCATCCGCAGGCGGGGCTGTTCCTGGGATTGATGGCGCTGATCGCGCTCGTCTACACCACGCCGTGGGACAACTACCTGATCTGGCGCGGCGTGTGGGCCTACGGAAGCGACCGCGTGATGGGCACCATCGGCTACGTGCCGGTGGAAGAGTACCTGTTCTTTCTCCTGCAGCCCCTGCTGACGGGGCTCTGGCTCTGCTCGCTGCTCCCCACCGTTCCGTCGGTCGCGACCAATGCCAGCCGGTGGACGGGCGCGCTTGTCTACGCCGCGGCGGCGGTGGCGGGCGGGCTGCTGCTGACCTTCGAGAAGGGCACCTACCTGGGGCTGATCCTGGCCTGGGCGGGGCCGGTGCTGGCGCTGCAGTGGGCGTACGCCGGGCGCGAGATCTGGGCGCGCCGCCGCGTGTTCGCGCTCGCCGTCGGGTTGCCCACCCTGTACCTGTGGATGGCGGACGCCCTGGCCATCCACCTCGAAATCTGGCGGATCAGCCCGGCGCACACGCTGGGGCCCTCGCTGGGCGTGCTGCCGCTGGAAGAAGCGGTGTTCTTCCTGGTGACCAACCTGCTGGTGGTGCAGGGAATGATCCTCTTTCTCCATCCGCCCGCGAGGGCCGCGTGAGGGGCGGGCACGACTACGACGTCATCGTGGTCGGCGCCGGGCACAACGGGCTGATCACCGCCGCGTACCTGGCGCAAGCCGGCTACCGCGTGGGCGTGTTCGAGAAGCGTGCGATCGTCGGTGGGGCGGTGGCCACGGAGGAGATCGTCCCCGGCTACCGCTTTGACCTGGGCGGCAGCGCGCACATCCTCATCCGCCTGACGCCCGTTGTCGAGGAGCTGGGGCTGGAGCGCTTCGGGCTGGAGTACCTGGAGCTGGACCCGCTCTTCTTTGCGCCCTTCGAGGACGGCGACTCGCTGTTCATCCACCGCGACGCCGACCGCACGGCCCAGGAGCTGGAGAAGAAGTACCCGGGCGAGGGCGACGCGTACCGCCGCCTGATGGACGATTGGCGCCCCTTCGCCCGCCTGGTGAAGGACGCCTTCCTGGAGGTCCCCAGCCCCTTCCAGCTCGGGAAGCGTTTCCTGTTCAACCGTGCCTTCGGGCGCGACTGGCAGCGCGCACTGCGCACCATCCTGCGCCCGTACGGCGAGGTGGTGGACGAGTACTTCACCGAGGAAAAGGTGAAGGCGCCGCTGGTGTGGATGGCCGCGCAGTCCGGCCCGCCGCCGACGGAGCCGCTGACGGCGCCCTTTCTCCTGTGGCAGCCGCTCTACCACGAAGGCGGCATCGCCCGGCCGCGCGGTGGCTCGGGCGTGCTCACACAGGCGCTGGCGCGGCACATCGAGGCGCACGGCGGCCACGTTCACACGGGCGCGGGCGCGGACGAAATCCTGGTCGCCGGCGGACGCGCGGTGGGGATCCGGGTGCGCGGCAAGCCGTACACCGCGCGCGCCGTGGTGTCGGGAACGCACGCGGTGGAAACGTTCGGCCGGCTGCTGCCGCCGGAGCACCGGCCGCCCGGCGCGCGCGGGATGCAGGTGGGCAACGGCTTCGGTGCGGTTCTGCGGCTGGCGCTGGACTCGCCGGTGGAATACGCGGCGCACCCGGGGCGCGAGGCACGGGTGGGGCTCCAGCTGCTGTGCCGCGACCGGCAGCAGATCCTCTCCGCCTATGGCGACTACCTGCGCCGTGAGCCCACGCGCGACCCGCCCATCGTGGCGATGACGTTCAGCGCGGTCGACGACTCGCTGGCGCCGCCCGGGGGCGAGGTGCTGTGGCTGTGGGCGCAGTACTACCCGTACGAGCTGGCGGGCGGCGCCCACTGGGACGACATCGGCGAGCGCGTAGCGGAAGGCATATTGGACGCGTTCGAGAAGTACGCGCCGGGAACGCGCGGCAAGGTGGTGGGCAGCCTGTTTCAACATCCGCTCTGGCTGGAGCGGGAGTTGGGGCTGGTGCGGGGAAACGTGATGCACCTGGAGATGAGCGTCACGCAGATGTTCGCGCTGCGGCCGTTCGGGGGAATGGCGCAGTACCGTGGTCCCGTGCGCGGGATGTACCTGACCGGCGCCAGCACGCACCCGGGCGGCGGCATCATGGGCGCCTCGGGCCGAAACGCCGCGCGCGTGATGCTGCGGGACCTGGAGAAGCGAAAGGTGTGATCCGTCGTTCGCATCCCACCCGCCGAAGCGCACCTGTCATCCCGATGGAGCGGCCCCAGAGAACCTGCCCGTACGCCGAAAACAGCAGCGACTGAGGGATCCGCCACACAGCGCGCCTGAACGCCCCATCGTTGAGGAAACACCTTGGCCAGCGGGGCTGGGGTGCGCTCCGACTGGTTGCCGGCGCATGCCGCGGGAGGCCCCTCCCCCGGCCCCTCCCCGCATGCTGCGCATGCGGAGAGGGGAGAATTCGATCGGGCTTCGGCAGGTACGGTGCCCCGGCCTCGGCTGTGCTGGGGCGAATGAATTCGCGGCAACGACGGCCCGAAGTCCGCCTTCGCGGACTGCACGCACAGTCGAGTGCACGACACCTGCCCATCCGCGAGGGCTTGTCATCCAGAGGCGCAAACCCACCGCACCATCCCGTTCTCCAACCCTCGCGCGCCGAAGGATCCAGCCGCGGACGCGTACCAGCCTGGGCGCGGCAGCGGTCACACAGCCGAGGCCTCGGCCCCGCGCCCGGCGGTTGAAACCGCAGCTGGCACATCACAAAGTCCGCGTTCGCGGACTACACGCCTGGTCCAGTGCGCGCGGCCTGCCGAAGCGCGATTCAGGTCTCCCCCTCCCCTGCGCAGCGGGGGACGGGGGCCGGGGGGAGGGGGCTCCCAAGGCATTCACCGGCACCGAGTCGCACCCCGACCGAAGTTCCCCTCTCTCCGCCCAGCAGTACCGTACGGGGAGGGGCCGGGGGAGGGGCCCGCGCGGTTTGCGGGGGAGAGGCCGGGAGAGGGGGCCCCGTTGGCGGCAACCGTGTGCCGCCTGCTTCACGGCACTTGACCCGGCCGGGACAGGACTTTACGCTGTGTTCGTCCGCGCCGAACACGGCCCGGCACCAAACCTGGCGGCCCAGGCGCGGACGCCGCGCGAGAGCGCCAACCCAACCGTGAAGAGAGACGTAACCGGGATGAGCAATTCGAAGGTGGAAGAGCGGTTCGATTCGCTGGTGGCCGAGGTGCACGACTGGGTGGAGTCGGCCGTGGCGCTGGACGAAGGCCACTTTCCCACGGAGCTGGTCAGCGACTTCAAGGACCTTCTCGACGAGCTGAAGGCGTTCCTCGACGACGAGGAATCCGTGGACTACAAGCGGAGCGAGGTCCTGGAAATCTTCGTGACGCCCGAGATGGCCGAGGTCATGCGCCGCTTCCCTCGCGTGCGGCGCCTGCTGGAAAGCGCCTGGGGCGCCGGGCTGACCGAGCGCATCGAGGAAGAAGCATCGGGCTTCGAGTCCGACGACGAAGAAGACGACGACTGAGCACGCCGCGCGGTGGGCGGGGCTCGCGCGGGCTCCGCTCCGCCCGCGCGTTCTCCGCTCCTTCCGACGCAATCGGAACCGGCGGCCTCGGCGTTATCCGCCACGGGTGGTACGGAGTTGATCGGGATGGCGTCACGGGGCAGGGTCTCGCCTTGCGCTGGGGGGAGCGCGCTTCTACAATCCCCAGTGTCCGAAAACGCTTAGTGGACAAAATGGTCGCAAGACCGGTGCCCCCGTCAGCTATGACGAAGAGTGGCGCTCGGTGCGACTCGAAGAGCTGCGCAGCTTCATGCGCGAGCTCGTACTCGAGTCGTCCCTGCGTCCCGCGGCCAAGCGCGTAGGCCTGGGGCACGAGGCCCTGCGCAAGTTCATCATCGGCGAAACCGACCGCCCGCATGAGCGCAGCCGCCGGGCCATGGGCCAGCTGTACCTGGAGCGGAAGCGGCTTTCGGTGGCCGAGGGCGAGGCGGCGCCCAGCGCCGGGCAGCTGAAGCTGCTCCTGCCGCGCGGGCTGGAAAAGGCCAGCGCCGAGATCACCGCCGTCTTCGAGGTCTTCCGGGGGATGTCGCGCCCGCCCGCGCTGGCGGCAGACCTGGAGCGCTGGCTTCTGCGGCGCCTGCAGGCCGAGTACGCGCGGGAGGTGCCGTACCCCACGGCCAGCCGCAGGCGCCGCGAAAAGGCTCCGCCGGACGAAGCCGCCCCCAAGAAGTGAGTCTGCCCGCCCTCGTTCGCGACGGCGGGCGTTCTTTTTGAGGAGGGGGCGGCCAGGGCCGTCCGTTCCCCTGAATTCTGCTGATGCGCATCTACGCGATCTCCGACCTTCACACCGACTTCCGCGAGAACCGCGAGGCGCTCGAGCGCGCGGTGGGGCACGGCCACCGGGGCGACGCACTGATCGTCGCCGGCGACGTGGCGGATTCCGAGGCGGTGCTGCGCGACACGCTGGGGCTGCTGGTGTCGCGCTTCGCCGAGGTGTTCTTCGTTCCGGGCAACCACGAATTGTGGGTGCGGGCGGAGGAGCGCACGTCGGTGGACAAGTTCCACGCGGTGCTGCGGGTGTGCGAACAGGTGGGGGTGCGCACGCGGCCGGCGCGGGTGGGTGGCGCGTGGGTGGTGCCGCTCTTCTCCTGGTACGATGCCTCGTTCGACGTGCGCGGCGAGGGCGTGCAGGCCGAACTGGAGGCATGGTCCGACCTCTACTTCTGCCGCTGGCCGCCGGACGTGGAGCGGGTGGACCAGCTGTTCCTGGCGATGAACGAGCCGCACGTGCACGAGTACGACGTCCCGGCGATCACCTTTTCGCACTTCGTGCCCCGGCCGGAGCTGCTGCCGCGCGTCTACTCGCTGAGCTTCAAGGGCCTGCCGCTGGTGGCCGGGTCACTGGGGATCGACGACCAGGTGCGGCGCGCCGGCGCGGCGGTGCACGTCTTCGGGCACTCGCACATCGCACGGGACGAGGTGATCGACGGCGTGCGCTACGTGCAGAACTACTTCCGCCGCGCCGACGTTGCCGCCGGCAACAGCCCCTTCCAGCTGGTGTGGGACGGAGAAATGCATCCGCTCTTCTGCTGACCGCCATCTCACCCCTGATCGCCGCGCCGCCATGGATGCACCGAACCCCGCCCGCCAGACCGCCCTGCGCCGCCTGGACGCGCTGAGCCACCTGCTCGACAACTCCATCCGGGTGCCCGGTACGCAGGCGCGCTTCGGGCTGGACGCCGTGATCGGGCTGATCCCCGGATTCGGCGACGCGGCGGGCGCCGTGGTTTCGGCCTACGTGGTGGTGCAGGCGGCGCGGCTGGGCGCATCCGTCCCCACGCTGATCCGCATGCTGCTGAACGTGGGGATCGAGGCGGTGGCGGGGGCGGTGCCCGTGCTGGGCGACCTGTTCGACGCGGCGTTCAAGGCGAACGCGCGCAACGTGACGCTGCTGCGCCGGGAGATGGACCTGCCGGGCAGCACGCGCCGCTCGAGCAAGGCCGTGGTCAGCGCGGTGATCGTGGCCCTGGTCGTGATCCTGGGCGGAATCGGCATCCTGGCGTACCTGGCGGCGCGGGCGGTCTGGAACGTGATTACCTGACCCTGAACGACGGGTGTCACGCGGAGGCGCGGAGGACGCGGAGAACTGCGGAGGGGTGCTCTCCGTCTTCTCTCCGCGCCTCCGCGTGAAACCAGTTGTTGTCCTTTAGCTGAGGCCGCCGCCGGACGCCGGGTCTTCGCGCGGAGCAGGGCGCGCGCTGCCCGAGGTTGCCGGCATGGGATCGCCGCGGTCGCCGGGGCGGTTCTCCATTCCGCCGGAGCGGCTGCCGTTCAGAATGTTCTCGCGCCCCGTCTGCCCCGGCCCGTCGAAGGCCTCGCGCGGGGTGATTTGGCCGCCGTCTTCCCGCTCGCGCTCCCTTACGGGTCCGCCGCGCAGCCCCTCGTTCTCGCTGTTCTCCGCACCCTGCGTGGGCGCCGCGTCCAGGCCGCGTTCCACGCGGCCGGGGTTCACGTCGCTCTGGGCTTCACGATCCTGCATCTGCGCCTCCTGTCAGGATTTCCGTCATACGATCAGGGACGCTGACCGTCGCAAGCCACGGGCCGGGGGGAGGGTTCCGGCGTCGTCGTGGCTGCCGGATGATAGGGCGCTTCGTTGGGGGCCAGCGCATGCCGCGGGTGGCCCCTCCCCCGGCCCCTCCCCCGGCAAACTGCGCCGGGAGAGGGGAGAACTTCCATCGGGGTTCGACGGGCTGCAGATGCATGCCGCGGGAGCCCCCTCCCTCCGGCCCCCGTCCCCCGCTGCGCAGGGGAGGGGGAGACCTGAATCGCGCTTCGGCTGGCCTCGTGCACTCGACTGCGCGTGCAGTCCGCGAAGGCGGACTTCGGGCCGTCGTTGCCGCGAATTCATTCGCCCCAGCACAGCCGAGGCCGGGACATCACCCAGGACCAGAACGGCACCCATCCGCCTGGACAGGTGCCGTTCGCATTTCCGAGAATCGCAGCCGTTCCCACCGTGATGACCGTAGTTACCGCCGCAGTTGCCGTCGTCAGCCCGCCCCTGCCGCGGTGACCGTCCGCCCGAACCGCTGCGAAAGGCGCCGCAGCACCAGCTCGCTGATCCCCTTGAGCGTGTGGAACACGCCGTCTCCGCTCAGCGCCTCGGCCTCGAAGCGCGGTAGGTCGCGGTAGTTCAGCAGGTCGTCCATCTCCTCCAGCGACATCACGTCCGGCAGGTCGCGCTTGTTGTACTGCAGCACGATGGGAATCGTCCGCGGATCCACCCCCTGTTCCAGCAGGTTCACCTGCAGGTTGCGGAAGCTTTCCACGTTCTCGTCGCGCTGCGCCCGCTGGCTATCCGCGACGAACACCACGCCGTCAGCGCCCTGCAGCACCAGCTTGCGGGTGGCGTCGTAGTACACTTGCCCGGGCACCGTGTACAGCTGGAACCGCGTCTGGAACCCGGAGATGGTGCCCAGGTCCAGCGGCAGGAAGTCGAAGAAGAGCGTACGGTCCGTCTCCGTGGCGAGCGACACCATGCGGCCGCGCCGGTCCTCGGGCACCTGGCCGTGGATGTACTGGAGGTTGGTGGTCTTGCCGCTTCGCCCGGGACCGTAGTACACGATCTTGGACGTGATCTCGCGGGTGCTGTAGTTGACCAGCGACATGGTTCCTCAGGGATCGCTCGGGCGGACCTGGCCGCCGAACACGTTCTCCACGCCGGCATTCAGGTCGCGCTCGAAGGCGCGCGCGTCGGCCGTGGGCCTCACCACGTTCCACCCGGGCAGCTGCGACACCTGCCCCGTGAACTCGGCGAAAAACACCTGCACCAGCCCGATGGACGAGTCTTCGCCAAAGACGGCGATGACGATCAGGTTTTCCGCCGGGGTGCGGAACGGGCCGATGAACACCTGCGACTGCGCGCCCCCCTGGTGAAGGTGGGCAAAGCCCGCCTCCCCCAGCATCTGCGCCAAGGCGCGCGACGACGCGTGGATGCCGGCCCCCAGCGAGGCCACGCCCATCACGTCCAGCGCCCGCGCGAACCCCCGCTGCGCCAGCACCTGGCCGCTCTCGTTGATCAGCAGCACCAGCCGCAGGCCGGCTTCGCGGGCAAAGCGCTCCACCGGCGCCTCCAGCGCGCCCACGAACTCGGCAAGGTCGCCGCGCCTCATGCCAGCGCCTCGACCACCTTCTGCGCCTCCAGCCGAACGAGGCCCACGTTCACCCGGCTGTCGGCGATCACCACCAGCAGCAGGTCGCCCAGCTGCGGCGGCGCGGCGGCGAAGAGCAGCCCATCCTCGCCCTCCACCTGCATGTACGAGGCGCTTCCGAACTCCGCCGCCTGCACGGACCGCCGCGCCCGGCGGAAGAGCGACGCGACGAGGGCCGCCGCGGCCGGGCCGGGCACGCCCACCATCAGCTCCTCTTCCACGATCAAGCCGTCCGCCGCCGCTACGACCATCGAGCCGCGGACACCGGGGATGCGGTTGATGCGCCCCAGCATCTCGCCGAACGCGCTCACGCCGCTCCTCCCAGGAACTTCAGCGCCGACTCGCGCGCCCTCGCCGCGACGCGCAGCACCCAGCCCGTGGGCACCTGCCGGCTTCCCGCGACGGCGACCAGCCCATCCCCCGCGGGGGCGATGCGGACGATGGCTTCCGGCGTTTCCACCAGGATGCCCTTCCATCCGCCCAGCCCCAGGTGCCGCAGCGCCCGCTCGGCTTCGGGCGACGCGCCGGACAGCACCGCCGCGACGTCCGGCGCGCGGTCCGTGCCGCCCACGCGGATCTCCCCCGCCAGCACGAATCCCTGGTCGTCCAGCAGCACCGCTCCCGCGATCCCCCGCTCGCCGGCGATGGCGTGGAACTCGTCCATCACCACGGTGAACGGGTCCGCGGCGTCTGCGAAGGGGGCCGGTGTGGGGGCCGGCGCCGCGGGAACGGCGTCCACGGGGGGAGCGGCGGCCGGAGCCGGCGCAGGCGCGGGCGGTGTCGCGTCGACCGGCGCGGATGCGGACGGCACGACGCCGTCGCGGCGGGCCCACGCGTCCTCGAGCGCGGACCGCACCTCCTGGTCGAAGGAGTCCAGCTCCAGCGCCTTTTCCAGGTGCCGCACGGCCGCGCCCCAGTCGCCCTGCGCGTGGCAGAGCAGGCCAATCTCCCGGCGCGAGCCCGCGTGCTCGGGCGAGAGCGCCAGGGCGATGTCCCACTCGTCGAACGCCTTGACGGTGTCGCCGCCCTCGCGGTACAGCAGCCCCAGCAGGTAGTGCGCGTCGACGTTGTCCGGGTGCCGCTCCAGCCCGCGGATGCACAGCTTCTGCGCGGCCTCGCGGCGCCCCTGCTCGCGGTACGCACGGGCCAGCGGCAGGAAGGAGAGGGAGCCGCGGTCGGCCGCCACCTCCTCGCTCCACTGGCGCACCTGCGTGGCGGAGGCGGTCACTGGCCCTCCTCGCCCATCACGGAGAGCAGCGCGTCGGCCGCGTCGCGGGCGCGGGCGGCGCGCTGGCGGCGGGCCGCGTCACCCGCGTCGTCCAGGCGCAGGTAGGTGTCCCACGCCTCGCGCGCCCGGTGAAGGTCGCCCGTGTGCGCGGCGGCGCGGCCCAGCGAGATCATGGCCTCGCCCCAGCGGCCCAGCCGGCGCTGCGCCTCGGCCAGCAGGGTGTAGACCTCGGGGCGGTCCGGGTGCGCGCGGGCCAGCTCGTCCAGCACGCGGCGGGCGCGGTCCGCCGCGCCGTCGGCCA
>NZ_DATBNB010000257.1 GCF_036554565.1 Longimicrobium sp.
AGATCCCACGGCCCTGCATCGCATGTGCTGCGGGCCAGTTCGGTGCGCTCGGGCCTCTGGATGACAGGTAGCGGTGGTGGGTTCGGGTTCTCCCCTCTCCGACGGTACCGTGCGAGGATAGGTCTACTCCAGCCCGTACACCGCCCGCAGTTTGCCGCGCAGGTTGGCCAGCAGCGGCGCGGGGCTGAGCGGCCGGCCGGTTGCGCGCTGGCAGAGCTCGGGCGCGGTGTAGCGCCGGCCGTGGGCGTGGACGTTCGTCTTCAGCCAGGCCAGCAGGCCGCCGAACTCGCCCCCCCGGAGCTGGCCGTCGAGGTCCGGGATGGCCTCTCCGATGGCTTCCCACAGCTGCGCCGCGTACAGGTTGCCCAGCGTGTAGGTGGGAAAGTAGCCCACGGCACCCATGGACCAGTGGATGTCCTGCATGGCGCCCCGCGCATCGTCGGGCACCGTCAGCCCCAGGTCGCTCCGGATCCGCTCGTTCCAGGCGCCGGGCAGGTCGCGCACGGCCAGGTCGCCCTTGAGCATGGCCCGCTCCAGGTCGAAGCGCAGCATGATGTGAAGGTTGTACGTGGCCTCGTCGCTCTCGATGCGGATCAGGTTGGGTTCAACCACGTTCAACCCGCGGAACACCGTCTCCGTGTCCAGCGCCGAGATGGCGTCGCTCCCGGCCTGCGCCTGCAGGCGGGGCAGGGCCCATTCCCAGAACGGCCGGCCGCGCCCCACCAGGTTCTCCCACATCCGCGACTGGCTTTCGTGGATGCCCATACTGGCGGCCTCGGCCAGGGGCTGCCCGAACCGCTCGGCCTTGGGCAGGTTCTGCTCGTACAGCCCGTGCCCCACCTCGTGCATGCTGGAGTGCAGCGCGCTGAGGAACTGCGCCTCGTCGTACCGCGTCGTCAGGCGCGTGTCGCCCGGGCCGGCGCCCTCGCAGAACGGGTGGGTGGAGATGTCCAGCCGCCCGGCGCTGAAGTCGAACCCCATCCGCTCGACGACGGTTCGGTTGAACGCCTCCTGTCGGTCGATGGATAGCGGGATGTTCATCCACGACGAGTCCGGCCGGTTGCCGCTCTCCTGCAGCTCGCGGATGAGCGGCACCAGCCCCGCCCGCAGCTCGCCGAACACGCGGTCCAGCTCCGCCGCGCGCATCCCCGGCTCGTAATTGTCGAGCAGGGCATCGTACAGCTCGCCACCCTCAGGCACGCCCAGGCGCTCGGCCGTCCGCTGGTTCAGCACCATCAGCTTTTCCAGCCACGGGGCAAACGACGCGAAGTCGTTCCGCTCCCGTGCGTCGCGCCAGTTGTGCATCGCCAGCGTGGTGGTCTCGGCCATCTCGCGGACGAGCGCCATCGGCAGGCGGGTAGCGTGCTGGTAGTCGCGATCCAGGTTGCGGACGTTTGCCGCCGCGTCGGGGTCGGCCATCAGCTCGGCGTCCGCCAGGCAGCGGGCGATCAGCTCGCCCAGCTCGGGGCGGGTGCGGCGCTCGTGCACCAGCGACGAAAGGAGCGACGCCTGCTCGCCGCGCAGGGCCGCGGCGGCGGGAGGCATCATCACCTCCTGGTCCCATCCCAGCGTGGCGGAAACGGAGCCGAGCGTGGCGATGTCGCGCATCTCGCGCAGCAGCTGGTCGTACGGGGTGTGGCCCTGGGCCTCGGGCGCGGAGGCCGTGTGGAGCGTATCGGTCATCGGGTCGGGATCGAATCGGTCGATGGAGATCGCCGCGTGCGGGGCGACGAATGCGCAGGCAAGCGGGCAGGTTCCGTGCGCGCACGGCGGGCGACTCACTACGCAGTTAGAGGCGCGCCGGAGCAGATGAATCCGCCGCACCGAAAGCGGAAAGCCTCGCGAACGGGAGCGAGGGTTCACCAGGAACAACGGTGGAGACCACGGGCGCGCCCGAAAGCCTGGCTCACACGAGAGCAGCCAGTCCGCGCAGGCGGACTTCGTGTCCTTGTTGCAGCGACTTCAGTCGCCCGTGCCGGGGGAGGGACCCACACCTTCGTGTCAGCGCCCCCGGGTGACACCCCGCGGCAGCCGAGTCCTCGGGTTCCGTGACCGCTGCCGCGCCCGAGCGATTACGCCTCCGCGGTTAGATCCTTCGGCCCGCGGAGGACGGCGTGCGGGCGGATACGGCGCGCCTGGGCCTCAGGATGACAAGCTGTTGTGCGCCACCGTTTTGCGCGCAGACCCGGACTGGAGTGTACCCCCTCTCCCACGCTGTTTGTGGGAGAGGGGGGCACGCGTGTCAGCGCGGCCGGGTGAGGGCTGCCGCGGGGCCGAGGCCCTCGGCTGCCGACACAGAGGGGCGCGCCCCAAACCCTGGCTTACACGAAAGCAGGCCAGTCCGCGCAGGCGGACTTCGTGTGTTCGTTGCAGCGACTTCAGTCGCCCGTGCAGGGCTGCGTGACGGTCTGGACCAGGGTGAACGCCCTACACCTTCAGCTCCGGCGCGGCCTCTCCGACAGCATCAGGGTAGCGGGCGAGGACCGGGGCGACCCACTCGGCCAGGAACTCGTCCACCTGCGCGGGGGCGCGGCCCACGTAGAGCTCCGGGCGCAGGTCCTCTTCCAGCTCCTCGCGCGAAACGCCGAACGCTGCGTCCGCGGCGATGCGGTCCATCAGGTCGTTCGGCAGCCCGTGCTGCTTTACCTGGCGTCCCGCCTCGATGCTGTGCACGCGCACGCGCTCGTGCAGGTCCTGGCGGTCGCCGCCGCGCTTGGCGGCACGCATCATCAGGTTTTCCGTGGCCATGAAGGGAAGCTCCTCCATCAGCCGCCGCCGGATCATCTCCGGGTACACGACCATCCCCGACGCCACGTTGTGCATCAGCAGCAGCACCGCGTCCACGGAGAGATAGCCCTCCGGAACCGCGATGCGCTTGTTGGCCGAGTCGTCCAGGGTGCGCTCGAACCATTGGCTGGCGGCGGTAAACGCGGGATCGATCACCAGCGCGATGGCGTGTCGGGCCAGCGCGTTGATCCGCTCGCACCGCATGGGATTGCGCTTGTACGGCATGGCCGACGAGCCGATCTGCTGCTCCTCGAACGGCTCCTCCACCTCTTTCAAATGCGAGAGCAGGCGCACGTCGTTGGCGAACTTCGACGCGGACTGGGCCACACCCGACAGCGTCGACAGGCAGCCGTAATCCACCTTGCGCGGGTACGTCTGCCCGCCCACGCCGTACACCTGCTCGAAGCCCATCTTCTCGGCGATCAGCCGCGTCAGCCGCTCGGCCTTCTCCCCGTCCCCCTCGAACAGGTCCACGAAGCTGGCCTGCGTGCCCGTGGTGCCGCGCGAGCCATGGAAGCGCAGCGTCTGGATGCGGAACTCCACCTCTTCCAGGTCCAGCAGCAGGTCCTGGATCCACAGCGTCGCGCGCTTGCCGACCGTCGTGGGCTGCGCGGGCTGGAAGTGGGTGAACCCCAGCGTGGGCAGGCCGCGGTAGCGCCGGGCAAAGCTGGAAAGCGCCGCGACCGTGGCGACGATCCGCCGGGCGACGAGCCTCAGCGCCTCGCGGTGCTGGATGAGGTCGGTGTTGTCGCCGACGTACGCGCTGGTGGCGCCCAGGTGGATGATGGCGCGCGCCTCGGGCGCCTGCTCGCCCAGGTGGTGCACGTGCGCCATCACGTCGTGGCGAAGCTGGCGCTCCAGCTCGGCCGCGCGCTTCAGGTCGAAGTCGTCCAGGTGCGCGCGGATCGCCGCGACCGCCTCGTCCGGAATCGGCAGTCCCAACTCGCGTTCCGCCTCCGCCAGCTCCAGCCACAGCCGCCGCCAGGTGCCGAACTTGAACTTCGGCGAAAAGATGTACGACATCTCCGCCGAGGCGTAGCGCTCGGTCAGCGGATTGGAATATCGCTCAATGGACATCGTCGTTTTCGGGATCAGGTCGGCTCGCGGCGCGGCTCCAGAAGGTCCCACAGGTTGCCGTAGAGGTCCTGGAACACGGCCACGATTCCGTAGCTTTCCTCGCGCGGCTGCTCCATGAAGCGCACCCCGCGCTCGGTGAAGGCCCGGTGATCGCGCCAGAAGTCGTCCGTGTGCAGGAACCAGGCGACGCGCCCGCCGGTCTGGTCACCGATTCGGGCCTCCTGCTCCGGCGAGGCGGCGCGCGCGAGCAGCAGCCTGGGCCCGGTGGACCCCGGGGGACGCACGATGACCCAGCGCTTTCCCTCGCCGAGCGCCGTGTCCTCCACCAGGTCGAACCCGAGCACGGCGGTGAAGAACTCAATCGCCTCGTCGTAGTCGCGCACGACGAAGGTCGCCGCGCCGATGGTCTGCCTCATCGCGGGGGGCTACGGAACCAGCTGCGGCCCGCGCCTGCGCGGCGGCTTGGTCCCCGCGTCAGGCGGATAGGCGACGCCGGTCAGGAACAGCCCCTCGGGGGGCGCGGGGGACGACGTTTCCAGCCCCGGCTCGTTTGCCAGCAGGGCATCCATCACCTCCGGCGGGCGCTGCCCCAGGCCGATATCCACCAGCGTGCCCGTCAGGTACCGCACCATGTGATGGAGAAAGCGGTTGGCGCTGATGTGGAACTCCAGCCCGATCCCCTCCCATGGCGCCCAGCGCGCCTCGGTGACGGTGCAGCGGTCGCCGCGCTCTTCCTGGCCCGCCTTGGCGAACGCCTTGAACGAGTGCTCGCCCAGGATGCGCTCCGTGGCGCGTTCCATCGCCAGCAGGTCCACGGGGCGGACGAGCGGCCAGCACCAGGGCGATCGGAACGGCGAATCCGCCTCGGCCGCCAGGCCCACGCGGTAGACGTAGGAACGTGTAGTGGCGTCGTAGCGCGGATGGAAATAGGGCGGCGCCTCGGCGGCGTCGGCGATCCACACGTCGTCGGGCACCAGCGCGTTCATCGCGCGGCGCAGCGCGGGCGCGGTCCAGCGACCCGGCACGTCGGTAGCGGCCACCTGCCCGGTGGCGTGCACGCCGCGGTCGGTGCGCCCGGAGCCGATGACGGGGCAGGGGCCGTTGGTCAGCTTGGCGAGCACGACCTCCAGCTCGCCCTGCACGGTGCGCTGGTCGGGCTGCACCTGCCAGCCGTGGAAGGCGCGGCCGTCGTAGTGGATCGTAAGGCGGATTCGCCGCCGCTCGGGAATGTTCATCGCGGCGCCAAGCTAGGCCCCGCCGCGCCCGCGCGAAAGTGCGCCGATGGGCGCATCGACCGTGAAATCCGGCTCCCAATACCATCTCGAGAGGCCGGCCACACCACACGCGCCAGGGAACGCGCGCAGCAGCGAGCGACGAGTCCCATCACTGGCGAGGCGGGACGCGCGGATGTTCGCCGGCGGGCATGGACAGGTGATCGATGGGCGACCTGTTCCGTCATGCGTGGTTCGGGTTTTTCAGCGGCATCAGTTTCTTCGCGTCGCCACGGGT
>NZ_DATBNB010000258.1 GCF_036554565.1 Longimicrobium sp.
GCCCGCCCCGGCCGGCGTGCAGGCCGCGGCGCCCGCGTCGGCCGTCGAGCAGTTCATGGGCTTCGCCAAGCAGGAGCGCTTCACCGAAATGGGCTACCTGTTCGGCTCCGCCCGCGGCCCCCTGGCCGAGTCGCAGGCCCCGCAGCGGGTCGCCCGGCGCATGCAGGCCATCGCGCGAGTCATCCGCCACGACTCGTTTTCGCTCAGCGGCATGGTGCCCACGCCGGGCCGCCCCAACGCGCGCACCAACATGGTCGAGATGCGCCAGGGCCGCCGGACCGTGCAGGTGCCCTTCGTCGTGGTCCAGGGCCCCGGCGGCTCGTGGCTGGTGGAGCAGGTGGACCTGGAGGCCATCTCGCGCGAGCAGAGCCGCCGCAGCTGATCGGCACTCGAGGACGACGAACGGCGGCACGAGGGCGATGCTCTCGTGCCGCCGTTCGTCATCCTGCCTGCGGTCAATGGCCGCCGGCCTGCAGCAGCTCCGTGAGCACGCCGCCGGTGGACCTGGGGTGGATGAACGCCACCAGGTGCCCCGCGGCGCCGGACCGGGGCGCCTCGTCGATCAGCTGCCGGCCCTCCGCGCGGTAGCGGGCCAGCTCGGCGCCGAGGTCGGGGACGCGGTAGCACAGATGGTGCATGCCCGGGCCGCGCTTCGCCAGGAACCTGGCGACGGCCGAATCGTCGCGGGTGGGGGCCAGCAGCTCCAGGCGGCCCTCGCCGTTGCCCAGGAACACGACCTCCACCCCCTGGGATTCCACCCGCTCGCGGCCGTGCCCCTTGTGGCCGGTGATAGATTCGAAGACGGGGAGCGATTCGTCCAGCGAGTGCACCGCGATTCCCACGTGGTCCAGCGCCCGCTCGGTCAAGGAGACCTCCTGTGTCGGTTCAGGGTATGCGAAGTTCGTGATGACAGGCCAGCCGCTACACGATAGCGGCTGCGGCACCGGGCCCGCGAGGCCCATGAACGCGGAAGGAAGATTCAAATGGCTGATAGCGAAAACCTCGTGGAGATCACCGACGGCAACTTCCAGTCGGAGATCGCCGGCGCCGAAGGGCTTGCGATGGTCGACTTCTGGGCGGAGTGGTGCGCCCCCTGCCGCCTGATCGGCCCGTCGGTGGCCCAGCTGGCGGACCAGTACGCCGGCCAGGTGAAGGTGGGCAAGCTGGACGTGGACAACAACCAGCGCACCGCCGCGCAGTTCAACGTGCGCTCCATCCCCACCATCCTGTTCTTCAAGGACGGCCAGGTGGTGGACACCATCGTCGGCGCGCAGCCCAAGCAGATGCTGGAGCGCAAGCTCCAGGAGCACCTGGGCGCCTGAACGCTGAACGTGGAGAGGCCGGGGCCGCGCGCCCCGGCCTTTCTCGCATTCCGCCCCGCGGATTGCGGATTGCCATCCCCCGAAAACCTCGTCCGGCCGCACCCGATTGTGCCGCAACGACTTGCGCCCGGGCACGGAACGTGACCCGTTTCTCCCGTCCGATCCCTCTCCATCGGCCGGCTGAGCGCCCATGATCTACCGCTTTCCCGCGGATTCCGCGTACCTGCCGCGGACGAAGCTGTCCTACGTGAACCTTCCCGGCATCCTGAGCGACGGGAAGCGCGACCGCTCCGCGCGCGTGCCCGGCTACGTGGCCGTGCAGCTGGGCGAACGCTGCTTCCTGGTGTTCCTGCGCGGGGGCGAGCCGTTCTTCGCGGCCCGCATCCATCCCGGCGGTCGCGGGCCGGCGGCGCTTTCCGAGGTGCTGCGCCTGTGCGCCACGGAGAGCGAGCGCGGCGAAGGCGGGCAGATCGGCTACTACGGCGCCTCCGAAGACCAGCTGCGGGCGATGGCGTCCACCCTTTCCACCGACCCGCTCCCCTGGGCCGAGCCGCTGGATGCGTCCCGCCCCGAGCGGCTGTTCCCGCTGCTGCGCGAGCGGTCCTTTTCGGGCGTGCTGGAGCTGGCGGACGACGGGCGCCACCACTACCTGTCGTTCGACGACGGCGCGTTCCGCACTGGCTGGTTCAGCGAGCGCGACGCCACGGTGCCCATCCCCGACTTCCTGCGCACCGTCTTCGACGTGGGCGCCGGGCTGAAGGCCACGCTGTATCCCCGCCTCGCGGAGCTGCCGGTGCTGGCGGGTCCGGGATTCGTGGACCTGTACCGGCGGATGATCGGCGGCACGCTGCGCGAGGTGGCGCTGGCCACGGGGCGCGAGACCGCCCTGGCCATGCTGCAGCGCGGGCAGGGGCTGGCGGCCATGGAGCACCCGGTGGTCGCCGCGTTCGACATCACCCCCGAGGGGCGCGTGGCGGGCGATCCCGTCGCATCGCCCACGGCGCTGACGGACGGAGTGGCCGCCTGGCTGACGGAGGTGCTGATCTCCGCCTCCGACCACCACGGGGTGGACCCCGCCGCGCTGGTGGAGCGGGTGGCGCGCGACAGCCGGTTCGTG
>NZ_DATBNB010000259.1 GCF_036554565.1 Longimicrobium sp.
AAGCCGATGACGATGCCGAGCAGGATGGCGTGGCTGATGGCATCGCTCATCAGCGCCATCCGGCGCAGCACCAGGAACACGCCGGGAAGCGCGCACGCCGCCGCGGTGACCGCCGCGATCCACTGGATCTCCTGTTCGGGAACCATCATCGCGCGTCCTCCTCGTCGTCGCCCCGGCCCCGGGTGCCGGGACCGCCGCGGAGCGCCTCCGCCTGCCCCGCCGCGGTGATGGACCAGTCGTCGCCCGCGCGCGTGGCCCAGCCGCGCTGCTCCAGCTCCTCCAGCTCGTGCCGCGCCCCGGGGTGCGCCGCCTCCAGCACGGCCGTCGCGTGCCCGTGATGCGCGCCGCCGTGCTGCACGGCCAGCTCGTTCAGGTCCGCCAGCACCGCATGCATGTGAAGGGTGCGGCGGTTGCGCGCCTGGCGCACGGCGGCCCACACCAGCCCCCGGTTGGGCGCGAGGGCCATCGAAAACAGCACCAGCACCGTAAGGCACAGGACGATCGTCGGCCCGGTGGGCACGTGTTGGCTCATGCTGCTGATGATCGCCCCCGACACGCCCGCCAGCGCGCCGATTCCGCCAGCGAGCAGGATCATGGTTCCCATGCGGTCCGTCCACTGCCGCGCGGCCGAGGCGGGCGCCACGACCATCGCGCTCATCAGCACCACGCCCACGGTCTGCAGGCCGATGACGATGGAGACCACGAGCACGGAAGTCAGCAGAACGTCCAGCCCGCGCATGGGCAGCCCCAGGCTGGCGCCGTAGTCGGGATCGAAGGCCAGCAGCTTGAACTCCTTCCAGAAGAGCGCGGCCACCCCCAGGGCCAGCCCGCCGAGCGTGGCGATCATCACCACGTCGCGCCACAGCAGCGTGGCCGCCTGGCCGAAGAGAAAGCGGTCCAGCCCCGCCTGGCTGGCATCGGGGCGCTTCTGGATGATGGTCAGCAGCACCAGGCCTGCGCCGAAGAAGACGGCGAGGACGATCCCCAGCGCGCTGTCCTCCTTCACCCGGGTGGCGTTGACGATCTTCATCACCACCAGCGTTCCCACCCATCCCGCCACCGCCGCGCCAAGGACCAGGACGAGCGGCGCCTTGCTGCCGGTGAGCAGAAAGGCCAGGGCGATCCCCGGCAGCGCGGCGTGGCTGATGGCGTCGCCCAGCAGGCTCTGCTTGCGGAGCACGGCGTACGAGCCCAGCGCGCCGCTCGTCATTCCCAGCGCGGCCGCGCCCAGCGCCACGATGCGCAGCGTGTAGTCGGAAAAGAAGTCCATGGCGTCAGTCCGCGGCCATGGACCCGTCGGGCCGGCGCGCGTCCTCCACGGGCTTGGCGCCCTCCAGGTGGCCGTTCCGGCGCTGCAGGAAGGGCACGCGTCCGCCGTACGTCAGCCGCAGGTTCTCTTCCGTGAACACCTCGTCCACCGGCCCCATGCCGATGCGGCGCACGTTCAGCAGCAGCACCCAGTCGAAGTACTCGGGCACCGTTTCCAGGTCGTGATGCACGACGACCACCGTTTTTCCGGCGGCGCGCAGCTGCTGCAGGACGGTGACGATGGCCCGCTCGGTCTTGGCGTCGACGCCCTGGAACGGCTCGTCCATCAGGTATAGCCCCGCGTTCTGCACCAGGGCGCGCGCCAGGAACACGCGCTGCTGCTGGCCGCCGGAAAGCTGCGAAATCTGCCGCTCGGCAAAATCCTGCATCGCGACCTGGGCCAGGGCGGCCAGGGCGGCGTCGCGCTCCTTCTTCCCCGGGCGCCGCAGCCAGCCGAGGGAGCCGTAGCACCCCATCATCACCACGTCGAGCACGCTGGTGGGAAAGTCCCAGTCCACGCTGCCGCGCTGGGGAACGTACGCCACCAGCTTGCGCTGCTCGGCGTACGGACGGCCGTGCACCAGCACCTGTCCCGCCGCCGCGCGCACCAATCCCAGCATGGCCTTGATGAGCGTGGACTTGCCCGCGCCGTTGGGGCCCACGATGGCCATCAGCACGCCGCGGGGCACCTGCACGTCGATGTCCCACAGCACGGGCTTGTCGCGGTACGCCACCGTGAGGTCGTTGACCTCGATGGCGGGCGCCTGTTCGTTCATGATCCCTCGCATCACAGAATATTCAAGGCTCGCGCAGCAGCGCGCGCACCAGGGTGTCGATGTTGCTGCGCACCATTCCGGCGTAGGTGCCGGCGGAGGTGCCCTCGTTGCCCAGCGCGTCGGAGTACAGCGACCCCCCGATCTGCACGTCGAAGCCCTGCGCCTGCACGGCTTCGCGCACGGCCTCGATGGTTCGCGGCGCGATGGACGTTTCCACGAACACGGCCGGGATGCGGCGCTCGGCGATGAATCCCGCCAGCGCGTGCACGTCGGCCGTCCCCGCCTCGGCGGCGGTGCTGATGCCCTGCAGCCCACGCACCTGGAACCCGTACCGCCGCCCGAAGTAGCTGAAGGCGTCATGCGCGGTGATCAGCACCCGCCGCTCGGCGGGAACGCGCTGGGCCTGCTGGTGCACGTAGGCATCCAGCTCCGCCAGCTCGCGCCGGTAGCGCCCGGCGTTGGCCCGGTACTCGGCCGCGTGCGCGGGGTCCGCCTCGCCCAGCGTCCGCGCGATCAGCCCCACGGTCATGGACCACAGGCGCACGTCGAACCACACGTGCGGGTCGTACGTGGCGAATGCAGGGGTGCGGAGGAGCGAATCGCGCGGGATGCTGTCGGTGACCGCCACGACCCGGGTGCGCTCGCCCATCTCCTCGAGCACCTCGGCCATGCGGGCCTCCAGGTGAAGCCCGCCGTAGAACACCACGTCCGCGCGGTACAGCCGGCGGACGTCGCCCTCGCTGGCCTTGTACAGGTGCGGGTCCACGCCGGGCCCCATCAGCCCCACGACGCGCACGCGGTCGCCGCCGACGTTTTTGGCCACGTCAGCGATCATGCCCACCGTGGTCACCACGGTCAGCCGCCCTCCCGTATCCGGCGGCTCCGGCGGCGCACATCCCGCCGCCACCCCCACGGCCAGCAGCACCGCCACGAGCCCGCGCATCAACCCCATCCGCATCCTCTATTCCCGCACCGTTCGAAAGCGGCTTTTAAGCGATGTTAAAATCGTGCTTAGGCCAGGATAAAGCAGAACACCTGTGGCGTCAAGGGTGTGCCGGTCGTTCACGATCGTTCGAAGCTACATCTCCGCCCTGCGGCCGATGTCATCCCGATGGAGCGGCCACGCGCAGCCTGCAGCTACACCACACTTCGCAGCGACTGAGGGATCCGCCACACACCGTGCCTCATCGCACCGATGCCGTGGACGCTCGGGCGCTTGTCGGACCGGTGTGGGGCGAGCGAAGTCTGGGTGCGCCTCGCGGAGTGTGTGGCGGATTCCTCGGTCGCTGCCGGCCGGGAGGTCGGGGCTGACTGGGCGTGGCCGCTCCCTCGGAATGACAATCCGCGACGGAGTGCCCGGTGCCATTGCACAGTCGGTGTCGTCCGGCGTACCCTCCGGCTTCAGCTCGTCTCCCTGTTCTTCAGCACACGCAGCCGTGACCTCGCCGCCCATCGACTCCGACGCACACCCGCACCGCTGGCGCGCGCTGCTGCTGATCGCCCTCGCGGAGCTGCTGGGGATGGGCGTGTGGTTCAGCGCCAGCGCGGCGTCGCCCCGGCTGCAGGAGCTGTGGGGGCTTTCGGCGTCGGAGACCGGATGGTTGACGGGGATCGTGCAGCTGGGGTTCGTGGCGGGGACGGCGCTGGCGGCGGTGCTGAACCTGGCGGACCTGCTCCCCAGCCGCTGGTACTTCGCCGCGAGCGCCGTGCTGGCCGCAGGTGCGAACGCGGCGCTGGTGGTGGCGGATGGATACGGCACCGCGCTGGTGCTACGGTTTCTGTCGGGCGTGTTCCTGGCCGGCGTGTATCCACCCGCGATGAAGATGGTCGCCACCTGGTTCCGCTCCGCCCGCGGCCTGGCGATCGGCACCGTCGTGGGGGCGCTCACCGTGGGCAAGGCCACGCCGTACCTGCTGCGCGCGTTTCCGTCGCTGGGGTGGCGGGAGGTGGTTCTGGCGGCCTCCGCAGGGGCGCTCGCGGCGGCCGTGCTGGTGGGCGTGGGCTATCGCGAGGGGCCGTTTCCGTTTGCGCGGCGTCCGTTCGCGTGGGGCCTGATCGGCCAGGTCGCGCGCGACCGGCCGGTGCGCCTGGCCATCTACGGCTACCTGGGCCACATGTTCGAGCTGTACGCCGCGTGGACGTTCGTCAGCGTGTTCTTCGAGGACTTCTTCGTGTCGCGCGGCTACTCGGACGTTGCGGGGCAGGCGCGCGCCGGCGTCGTCGCATTCGCGATGATCGGGGCGGGAGGCGTGGGGTCGGTGCTGGCCGGGCGGTGGGCGGACCGGCTGGGACGCGAGCGGATCACCATCTGGGCGATGGCCGTCAGCGGATGCTGCGCGCTGGTGATGGGATGGCTCCTCCGCGCGCCCGTGTGGCTGGCCGTGGCCGTCGCGGTGGTGTGGGGATTCGCCGTCGTGGCGGATTCCGCCCAGTTCAGCGCGCTGGTCACGGAGCTGGCGCCCGCGCACGCGGTGGGGACGGCGCTCACGGTGCAGACGGCGATCGGGTTCCTGCTGACCTCGTTGTCCATCGCCGCCGTCCCGCACCTGCGCGACGCCGGTGGATGGCCGCTGGCTTTCGGCGTGCTGGCCGTCGGCCCCGCGCTTGGCATCGTCGCAATGCGACGGCTGGCATCGTCACGCGGCTGAAGGTGCCGCGTGGGGGTGAACGTGCACCAACACCACACCCGCCGAAGCGCAGTTTGTCATCCCGATGGAGCGGCCACGCCCAGGTCGCGGCAACAACAGGCTTTGCAGCGACTGAGGGATCCGCCACACACCACGCTCGCCGCACCGATGCCGCGGGACCGGGGCAGCCCGGGCGTTCCTCATTCCGGCGCGAGGCGGTATCGTGCAGGGCCGGACATTGTGCTCGCCCGCGAGTGTGTGGCGGATTCTTCGGTCGCTGCGTGTTTCTGCGCATCGACGGCCTCGCCGTGGCCGCTCCCTCATCAGGATGATAGGGTTTAGTGCCGCATGAGCTAGGGGGTCGGGACCCGGTGATGGTTTACCGCTCCGCCTCAAACCCAAAAACCTGCCGTTGCGCCGAAGTTCCGCCCGTTCATCTACTTGCAAAGCCTTGTAGAAGCTGCGCCGAAAAGTGCACGGAATACGGTGCGGACCTTGCTACTCTGCCCGGTCCGCTCCGTGAGCACGTCGCAACACCCAGGGCCCGGAGCCCGCACATTCCGACCACCCGGTGGGCACTGCATGAAGCTGGTCATCTTCGGGCTGACCGTCAGTTCGTCGTGGGGCAACGGGCACGCCACGCTCTGGCGGGGGCTGATCCGCGCCCTCGCCGCGCGCGGCCACGACGTCGTGTTCTTCGAGAAGGACGTTCCATACTACGCCGACAACCGCGATCTGGACGCGATCCCCGGCGCCACGCTGGTCCTGTACCCGGACTGGGAGGCCAATCTCCCCCTTGCCCGCGCGCACCTCGCCGACGCGGACGTGGCGATGGTCACCAGCTACCAGGCAGACGGGCTCGCCGCAACGGAACTCGTTCTCTCGTCGCCCGCGGCGGTGAAGACGTTCTACGACCTGGATACGCCCGTCACGCTCGACGCGCTTGCCAGTGGCAAACCGGTGTCGTACGTGGGCGAGCGGGGGCTGCGCGACTTCGACCTGGTGCTCAGCTACACCGGGGGCGCCGCGCTGGATGAACTGCGCAGCCGCCTGGGCGCGCGCCGCGTCGCGCCGCTGTACGGCCACGTGGATCCAGACGTCCATCGTCCCGCCGCGGCGACGGAGGAGTACCGCGCGGACCTCTCGTACCTGGGAACGTACGCCGACGACCGGCAGGCCGCGCTGGAGCGGCTGTTCATCGACGCCGCCCGGCAGCTTCCCGAGCAGCGGTTCCTGATCGCCGGCGCGCAGTATCCCCCGGACTTTCCGTGGACGCGCAACACCTGGTTCCGCCGCCACCTGGCGCCGGGCGACCATCCCACGTTCTACAGCTCCTCGCGCTTCACCCTGAACGTCACCCGCCGGGCGATGGCGGAAATGGGCTGGTGCCCCTCCGGCCGCCTGTTCGAGGCGGCAGCGTGCGGCTGCCCCGTCGTGAGCGACGCGTGGGAGGGGCTGGACGCCTTCTTCACGCCCGGCGCGGAGATCGTCGTCGCGCACGACACCGCCGACGTGATCGCCGCCATGCGGATGGACGACGCCGAGCGCGACCGGCTGGCGCGCGCCGCGCGGGAGCGCACGCTGGACGAGCACACCTCCGAGCGGCGGGTGGCGGAGCTGGAGCAGGTGCTGGATGCCGCCTTCGGCGCGGCCGAGGGTGCGGCGGAGTGGGAGACACCGGTGGCGGGAGAGGCCTGACGATGTGGGGAATCGTGCCGGCGGCGGGCGCGGGAAGCCGCATTCAGCCGCTCGCGTTCAGCAAGGAGCTGCTTCCCGTCGGCAGCCGCGTGGACGGCGACGGGGTGGAGCGGCCCAAGGCCGTGAGCGAGTACCTGGTGGAGCGGATGATCCGCGCCGGGGCGAGCAAGATCTGCTTCGTGATCTCGCCGGCCAAGAGCGACATCGTGCAGTACTACGGCGGCGGGTTCGGCACGGCGGACGTGTGCTACGCCGTGCAGCCCAAGCCGGCGGGGCTCTGCGACAGCATCTTTCGCGTGCTTCCCTTCATCCACCCCGACGAGCACGTTGTCGTGGGCCTGCCGGACACGGTCTGGTTTCCCGAGGACGGCCTGTGCGCGCTGGGCGACGACTCGCTGTCGTTCCTGCTCTTTCCCGTGGAGCGCCCCGAGTTCTTCGACGCCGTGGTGACGGACGCCGACGGGCGCGTGCAGGAGATCCAGGTGAAGCAGCCGGGAGCCGCCACGCCCTGGGTGTGGGGCGCCTTCAAGCTCCCCGGCTGGTGCTTCGCCGAGCTGCACGACCTGTGGCAGGAGCGCGGCCGGCAGGACGAGTACATCGGCACGCTGGTCAACGCGTGGCTGGCGCGCGGCGGCGTGGCCCACGCCGTGCGCGCGGGACAGACGTACGTGGACGTGGGCACCCTGCACGGCTACCGCGAGGCCATCCAGGCGCTCACCGGCCAGGCGGCCCCCGAGGGCCCCACGCCGCTCTGCGCGCTGGGCACCGCCATCGCGGCCGCGCACGTTCCCGTCGTCGCCGGCGCTTCGCCCGCGTGAGCGGAACCCAACCATCCAAATCGATCCGGAGGAGACGTTGATCTCGCCCCACACCGCGAACGGCACCGAAGAGCTGGAGCGCAAAATCCGCGAGCTGGGCCCGTGGTTCCACAACCTGAAGCTGCGCGGGGTGAGCACCGCGCCCGAGCACTTCCTGGGCGACTATCCCGCCATCAAGTGGCAGTCGTTCGCGCACGCCATCCCTGAAGATCTTACCGGGAAGACGGTGCTGGACGTGGGGTGCAACGCCGGCTTCTACAGCATGGAGATGAAGCGGCGCGGCGCCAGCCGGGTGGTGGGCATCGACAGCGAAGACCTGTACCTGACGCAGGCCCGCTTCGCCGCCGAGATCGAGGGATACACCGACATCGAGTTCCACAACATGTCGGTGTACGACGTCGCCAGGCTGGGCGAGAAGTTCGATTTCGTGATCTTCATGGGCGTGCTCTACCACCTGCGCCACCCCCTGCTCGCCCTGGACCTGCTGTACGAGCACGTCGTCGGCGACCTGCTGCTCTTCCAGAGCATGCAGCGCGGAGCGACGGAGGTGGAGGAAGTTGATGCCGACTACCACTTCTGGCAGCAGGATCACTTCCAGCGCGCCGGCTATCCGCAGATGTACTTCATCGAGCACCGCTACTGCGGCGACCCCACCAACTGGTGGGTGCCGAACGCGGCGGGTGCCGAGGCCATGCTGCGCAGCGCGGGCTTCGACATCCTGGAGCATCCCGAGCAGGAAGTGTATCTCTGCCGCCGGGGCAGCATCGCTGACAACGAGCCGCGGGCCGTGTATCCCGCGCGGGGAGGCTCGGGTTCGTGATCGAAGCGGCGATGGTATGGAATGAACCGAACAACACGTCGCACTGGGACTTCGGGGTAGACCCCGGGTGGCGGATCTTCGCGGAGATGGCGCGCGCCGCGGGTGACGCCATCCACGCGGAGGCGCCGGGGGTACAGCGGGTGCTGGGGGGGATCTCGCCCATCGATGCCCGCTTCATCGCCCACATGAAGGGGTTGGGGGTGCTGGATTCGATGGACGTGGTGGCGGTGCACGGGTTTCCGCTGGACTGGAACCTGTGGAGCATCGAAGACTGGCCGCAGCGGCTGGCGGCGGTCCAGGCGGTGACGGAGCTGCCCGTGTGGGTGACGGAGGTGGGCATCAGCACCTTCGCCGGCGACGCCGTGCAGGCGGAGGGGCTCACGCGCACGGCCGAGGTCCTTCGCGGCCGGGCAGACCGGGTGCACTGGTACAGCCTGTTCGACCTTCCGGGGCAGTGGGAGGCCACCACCCGCCACAAGCAGCGCGAAGGCTCGTCGTACTTCCGCCACTTCCACATGGGGCTGGTGCGCGAGGACGGGACGCCGAAGCCGGCGATGGACGTCTTCGCCCGGCACGCGGACGAGCTGGGCATCTGCCAGTGGTTCCACTACGAAGACCACCGGCTGGACGATGCCGTGCGCTGGCTGAAAAAGCTGGGCGTCAAGAAGCTGCGGACCGGCCTCAGCTGGAGCGACGACGACCGCCCCAGCTCGCTGGCCTGGTTCGACCGGCAGATGAGGGCGCTGGAGGAGTTCGACGTGACGGTCACCTTCTGCTTCACTCCCGAGCACCGCGGCATGGTGCCGCACTACACCAGCCCGCCCAAGGACATCGGCGAGTTCGTGGACTTCTGCGCGCGGATGGTGCGCCGGTATGGCCGCTGACGCCCAGACCTTCTTCGGCTGGCTCCGCGGCTACGGCGCCACGCCGCGGGTGCTGGTCGCCATCGCCCACCCCGACGACGAGACCGCCGGGACGGGCGCCGTGCTGGCGCGCCTGCCAGACGTGCGGCTGGTGTGCGCCACGGACGGTGCACCGTTCGACCGCGCACTCTGGGGCGATCCCACGCCCGCCACGCGCGAGGACTACGCCGCCATGCGCCGCCGCGAGCTGCGGTGTGCGCTGGCGGTGGCGCGTCTTGGATGGGACTGCGTGGAGCAGTGGGACATCCCCGACCAGGACGCGTCGTCGGACCTGGCGGACCTGGCGTTGCGGATGCGCGACGCGCTGGCCTCCGACCTCCCGGAGGTGGTCCTGGCCCCCGCGTACGAGGGCGGCCACCCGGACCACGACGCCGTCTCCTTTGCCGTCCACGCCGCCTGCGCGCTGATGGCCCGGGACGGAGACCCGTATCCCGGCATCGTGGAGTTCCCGCTCTATCATGCCGTAGAGGATCGGGTGGTTGCCGGCGCCTTCGCTCCAGGGCACGGGGGTGACGAGGTCACCCTCACGCT
>NZ_DATBNB010000260.1 GCF_036554565.1 Longimicrobium sp.
CGTCGGCCACCAGCACGTCGCACTTGCCCGTGACGATGTCGCGCCCCTCGATGTTGCCCACGAAGTTGATGTCCGGCAGCGCGGCCAGGAGCTGGTGCGCCTCGAGCACCACCTCGTTCCCCTTTTCGGGCTCGGAGCCGATGTTCAGCAGGCCGATACGCGGGCGGTCGATCCCCAGCATGTCCTCCGCATACACGCTGCCCAATTGGGCGAACTGCACCAGCTGGTGGGGCTTGGTGTCGACGTTGGCGCCCACGTCCAGCGCCAGGCAGCGCCCGGTGGCCGTGGGAATGCGCGCGCCCACCGGCGGCCGGTCGACGCCCTGCAGGGTTCGCAGAATGACGAGCGACGCGGCCATCACGGCGCCGGTGCTCCCGGCGCTGATGAACGCGTCGACTTCGCCCGCCTGCAGCAGGCGCACGCCCACGACGATGGACGAGTCGCGCTTGCGGCGGATGGCCGTCGCGGGCGCCTCGTGCATCTCGATGACTTCGGACGCATGGACGATCTCCAGCCGGTCGCGCGGCGCGTCGGGCCACCGCGCCAGCTCGGCTTCGATCCGGTCCCTGTCGCCCACCAGCACCACGCTGGCGCCGGCGTCCAGGTCAAGCAAAGCTCCGACCGCGCCCTCGACCTCTACGGCCGGGGCACGGTCGGAGCCCATCGCGTCCAGCGCGATCCGCATGCGTGGTTTCGGGGTGACGGGTTCGTTTAGAACTCGTCGGCCTCGATACGCTGCTCCTTGCGGTAGTAGCCGCAGTTCGGGCAGACGCGGTGCTGGATGTGCGGATCTCCGCACTGCGGGCACGCGCTGAACGACGGCATGGCCGCCTTGACGTGCGTGCGGCGCTTGCGCTGGCGCTGCTTGGACTGGCGACGCTTCGGTACGGCCATCGGTGCCCCCTGCTCTGCTATCGGTAAGTGGTCAGTCGTCGAACTTGACGTTCTTCAGCACGTCCCAGGCGCTCGGAAGCTGCGCGGGAACGCAATCACAGCCCGCCGTGTTCAGGTCGGTTCCGCACTGCGGGCACAGCCCGCGGCAGTCCTCGCCGCACAGGGCGAACTCGGGCGCCCGCAGCAGCACCTGCTCGCGAACCACGTCGCGCAGGTCCAGCTCGTCGCCCCGCGCGGGGAGAGGATACACCTCGCCGTCCGCGCCCTCGTCTTCCTCCGTCAGCGGCTCGAAAAGGAGGTCGACGGTGTCGTCGATCTCCTGCTCCACCGGCGTAAGGCAGCGGCGGCAGGCAAGCCGCACCGCGGTGCGGAGCCGGCCGCGCAGGAACACGCCATCGCCCACGAAGCGGGCGGTGAGGTCCACGTCCAGCGGTGCCGCCAGCTCTACGCGGATGTCGCTCCACATCGGGTCGTCCGCCGCAACCTGCTCGCGAACGTGCACTTCTCCGCGGTCCAGCGCCGCGAGGTTCACTTTCAGCATAAACCGCAAAAGTACAGGGAAAAACGCTTCCTGTCAACCGAACGGCCGGACCGGTGGCCGGGGAGGAGGGCACGGACGAACTCCCGCGCGTCCCTCCCTCCCAGCGTTCGTCCCATACACCGCTTGGACATCGGTGTGCGCGAACGGCCTCACGCCATGCGCGCGGGCCCGTCGCCGCGGGCGCCGTCCAGGCGGCGGTCGATGTCGTACGCGGCGCTGATCAGGGCCAGGTGCGTGAACGCCTGGGGAAAGTTGCCCAGGTGCTCGCCGCTGGGGCCCAGCTCCTCGGCGAACAGCCCCACGTGGTTGGCGTAGCTGAGGATCTTTTCGAAGACGAAGCGCGCCTGCTGCGGATCTCCCCCGCGCGAAAGGCACTCGGCGTACCAGAACGAGCAGATGGAGAAGGTGCCTTCCTCGTCCTGGAACCCGTCGGCCTCGCCGCCGCGCACGGCGTAGCGGCGCACCAGCGAGTCCTCCACCAGGTCCTTCTTCACCGCCTCCATGGTGCTCACCCAGCGCGGGTCGGTGGGGCTGATGAAGCGCAGCAGCGGCATCAGCAGGCACGCGGCGTCCAGCGATCCCTCGCCCGGCGACTGCACGAAAGCGCGGCGGCCGGGGTGCCAGAAGTCGTCGTACACGCTGTGGTAGATGGTGTCGCGCGCCTCCATCCACCGTGCCTCGGGCGCCGGGAGCGAGCGGTGCCGGGCCAGGCGCACCGCCCTGTCCATCGCCACCCAGCTGAGGACGCGCGAGCTGAGGTTGGCGCGCGTCGCACGACGGATCTCCCAGATGCCATGGTCCGGCAGCCGCCAGTTCGCGCACACCCAGTCCACCATCTTGGTCAGCGACTGCCACAGGTCGTACGACAGCGGCTCGGAGTACTTGTCGTACAGGTAGACGGAGTCCATCAGCGCGCCGAAGATGTCCAGCTGCAGCTGTCCCACCGCGCCGTTACCGATTCGCACCGGGCGCGATCCGCGGTAGCCTTCCAGGTGGTGGAGGGTGGATTCGGGGAGCTCGTGCGCGCCGTCGATGCCGTACAGCGGCTGCAGGGGAATGCCGTCGCCCTCCTCGGCGCAGCGCTCGGCGATCCACTGCATGAACGGCGCGGTCTCGTCCGTCAGCCCCAGCCGGATCAGCGCGTACAGGGTGAACGCGGCGTCGCGCACCCAGGTGTAGCGGTAGTCCCAGTTGCGCGCCCCGCCCAGCGCCTCCGGCAGGCCGAAGGTGGGGGCGGCGACGAGCGAGCCGTGCGGATGGCTGAACAGCATCTTCAGCACGAGCGCCGAGCGGTGCACCTCGTCGCGCCAGCGGCCGCGGTAGGTGGACCGGCCGATCCACGTCCGCCAGAAGTTGGTGGTGCGCTTGAATGCTTTCGACGCGTAGTCGTGCGTAGCGGGCGCGGCGTCGTGCCGCTCGGCGGCGGCCTCGAGGACGAAGGTGGCCGTCTGCTCGGTCAGCAGCTCGAACTCGGCCACGCAGTCGCCTTCGTCGATGCGCAGCGGCACCGAGCCGCGCAGGCGCAGGTAGGCCAGCCCGGCGCGCACGGCATCGTCGGGAACGAAGAGGATGCCGTTCTCATCTTCCATCACCCGGTGCTCCACGAGCGCGTAGCCGAACCGGGGGGCGCAGCGCAGGCGGAAGCGCACGGTTCCCCGCACCGCCTTCACGCGGCGGACCACGCGGCGCAAGCCGGCCGTCTCGCCCACGGGCATGAAGTCCGACACTTCGGCCACGCCGTCGGGGGAGAGCGTGCGGGTGAGCAGGACGTTGGTGTCGGGAAGGTACAGCTGCTTTCGGCGGGCCTCGCCCAACTGCGGATCGATGCGGAACGATCCGCCGCGCTTCGCGTCCAGCAGCGAGGCGAAGACGGAGGGCGAGTCGAAGCGCGGGGCGCAGAGAAAGTCGATGGAGCCGTCCAGCCCCACCAGCGCCACCGTATGGAGGTCGCCGATGACGCCGTGGTCCTCGATGGGCAGGTAGCGACTGGCCGATCGCGCGGAGTGCGGGCTCATTACCGGCGCGCAGGCGCAAAACGCGCACCTTTCGTCCACACGGGCCATCTGGAGCGGTGGCCTCGGCTCCGCCGGGCGAATGAATTCGCTGCAACGACTACACGAAGTCCGCCTGCGCGGACTGGCTTGCTCGGGTGTGAGTTGTGGCGTGGAGCGCGGCCGACGCCCCCGCGAAGAGCGAGGTGTCATCCAGAGGCCCGAGCGAACCGAACTGGCCCCCAGCACATGCGATGCAGGGCCGTGGGATCTTGCCGCGGATGCCTCGCAGCCTGGGCGCGGCAGCGGTCATGCAACCCGAGGCCTCGGCAGTGCTGGGGCGACTGAAGTCGCGGCAACGACGGCCCGAAGTCCGCCTTCGCGGACTGCACGCGCAGTCGAGTGCGCGAGGCCAGCCGAAGGGCATTCAGGTCTCCCCGTTAGCGGGGACACGCACCCATTGTCATTCCGATGGAGCGGCCACGGTGTACCCTGCCCGTACGTCACATTTTGCAGCGACTGAGGAATCCGCCACACAACT
>NZ_DATBNB010000261.1 GCF_036554565.1 Longimicrobium sp.
TACGAGCTGCGCTTCACGGACGAACACGGAACGACGTACGAGCGCGAGGTGCCGATGAGCCAGTTCTCGCGCTACCGTCCCGGCCAGCAGGTGCGCCTGAAGATGCGCCGCGGCGGCGGAGGGGAGGTCGAGATCGTCGAGCCGGAGTTGTGATTTCAACAGGAGAGCCCCCGCCGATGGACCGACGGGGGCTCTCGGTTTGATCGAATGGGCGGCGCCGACCGTCACCCGATCAGGCGATCGTATTCATCATGGCGTCCGATCCACACCCAGATCAGGGCGGAATCGGCATCAACGGCGAGCGCGCGGTGATGCGCCCCCACTCGCGCCGACCAGAACCGGCCGACCTTCTTGAAGCGGAGCGACGGGTGGCGCGGGTCGCGCTTGAGCAGCTCGAATGCCGCGTCTGCGAGCGCCCGCACCTCGGGCGGAAGGGCGTGGTAAGCCTTCCAGAACCGCGGGTCCGCCTGATGGTTCACAACGGGCTGGTACGTCCAGCACGGAAGTTGGCCACGGCCTCATCCGCGAGCGAGTCCAGCCGGCCCGCCGAAACATCGTCCTCGAGCTCCCGGTCCCAGGCAGCCCAGTCGAATTCAGCGAACCAGGCGCGGAACTGCGCGAGTTGCTTCGGGCTCAACCCCTGAACGGCCCGCTCGATCTCGTTGAGAGTGTTCATGGGGGAAATCTACACTCGGCTACCTACGATATCCATCCCCTGTGTGAATTCTCCAAGCCAGAAAACTGAACTGCAGTTTCACGCAGAGGCGCAGAGGAAAAAGAGAGGACGCAGAGGAGGCTCACCATCCTCTCTGCGTCCTCTCCGTTCTCTCTGCGACCTCTGCGTGAAACTGCAGTTCTGGCAACTGGTTACTGCACGGCTTCTAGCGCCGCGGGCAGGGCCAGGCGTGCCCACTCGGCGTAGGTGAGGCCGGAGTAGTGGAGGCCGTCGGGGGCCAGGAACGCGGAATTAGAGCCCGCCGTGCGGCTCTGCGGGGTGATGTCGACGTAGCGCGCGCCCAGCCGCTCCGTTTCCTGGCGGTTGATGGCGTTGAACACGTCGATCTCGGCGGCGATCTGCTGTCGGTCGCGCCCGGCGGCGTAGGGAGTGACGCCCCAGTCGGGGATGGAGAGCACGACCACCCGGCGCGCGTCGCCGCCCGCGAAGCCGATGGCGCGCTGCAGCAGGCCGGCGAACTCGCCGCGGTACTCCTCGGCGCTCCGGCCGCGGTACTGGTTGTTGACGCCGATCAGCAGCGACACCAGGTCGTACGGCCCCCGCGGATCGGCCGCGTCGATGGCGTCGGAGAGCTCGTCCGTGGTCCAGCCGGTGCGCGCGATGATCTGCGGCTCGGCGAAGTCGTGCCCCTGCTCGCGCAGCAGCGCCGCCAGCTGCACGGGCCAGCGATCACCCGCCTCCACCCCCTCGCCGATGGTGTACGAATCCCCCAGCGCCAGAAACTTCATCTTCCCCGCCCCCGTGTCCGTTCCCTGCCGCGCGCATCCCGCCACACCCAACGCGAGCACCAGCACCCATCCGATCGCCCTTCGCCTGTCCATCCCCGCCTCCCGCCCCGCAAGGTCCCGCTCAGTCCGGCATCGTCACGTAGATGCGGCCATCGCCATCCACCCGCGCCTCGAACGTTTGAAGCGCCTCGGTGGCGGGAAGGCCGATCGGGCGGCCGGTGCACACGTCGAAGCTGGCGCCATGCCAGTTGCACACCAGCTCGGTTCCGTCTACCTCGCCGCCGTCCAGCGGAAGGTCTTCGTGCGTGCACATGGCCTGCAGCGCGTAGATCTCGCCCTCCACGTTGCACAGCACGATCTCGCGCCCGCCCACGGTGAACTCGCGCGCCTCGCCTTCGGGAACGTCGCGGAGCGTCGCGGCCTGGTGTTCCGCCATCGGTTCTTCTCGTTCGGTTCTGGTCCGGGGGCCGCTATTCCACGGCGGGGAGGGACGGTGTGTCGGGGTCGTCTGGAAAGTTCTTCTTCTCGGCCCGGAAAAAGGCCTCCACCACCTCCGGATCGAACTGCGTCCCGGAGTTGCGCCGGATCTCCTCCATGGCGAACTCGCAGCTGCTGGCGTCGCGGTACGGGCGCGAGCTGATGATGGCGTCGTAGGTATCCACCACCGCCACGATGCGCCCCTGCAGCGAAATCTCGTCTCCGCGCAGGCCGCAGGGATAGCCGGAGCCGTCCCAACGCTCCTGGTGATGGAGCACCGCGGGGAGGCCGGGGCGAAGGAACGAGCTGCGCTCCATGATCACCCCGCCGATCTCGGGGTGCCGCTTCATCTCCTCGTACTCGTCCACCGTCAGGCGGCCCGGCTTCTTCAGCACGTGGTCGGATACGCCGATCTTGCCCACGTCGTGCAGCAGCGCGCCCACCCAGAGCGCACGCAGCTCGTCGCGCCGCAGCCCCATCTCGCGGCCGGTCGCCGCGGCATAGCGGGCCACGCGCTCCACGTGGCCGCCCGTGTAGTCGTCACGCGTTTCGATGGCGCTGGCCAGGGAGCGCAGCGCATCCATCAGCAGCGCCTCCAGCTGGCGCGCCTGCTCGGCCACGCGGTCCTCCAGGTGCTGCTGGTACGACCGGTTCTCGCGCAGCAGGCGGCGGTAGCTGAGCGCGCGTTCCACCGCGAGCAGCACCTCGTCCAGGTTGAAGGGCTTCACCAGGTAGTCGTCGGCCTGCACGCGCAACGCCTCGACCGCGTTCTCGACGGTGGAGGCGCCGGTGAGGATGATGAACCCCACCGTGTCGTCCAGCGCACGCACGCGGCGAAGCAGCTCCAGCCCGGTCATCCCCGGCATCTGCAGGTCCGAGAGGATGAGGTCCGCCCCGCGCGACTGGAACGCCTCCAGCGCCTCCGATCCATCCACCGCCTCCTCGACCTGGTACCCGCCCTGGGCCAGGATCACGTGAAGGACGCCGCGGATGGCCGGATCGTCGTCGGCCACCAGCACCCGGACGGGAGCGTTCACGGGGCCCCCGCGCGAAATCCGGCCACGCGCAGCACCAGGTCGTGGGCGATGCGGATGCCGGGGCGGCCGCTGACCGCCAGCTCCGCCGCGGGTACCCGCGCCACCTCCGCGCCGTTCGCGATGAACACGACGGTGTCGGCGCCCACGTGCACCTCCAGCCGGTTGGCGCGCCCGGACCCGCCGGCGTCGCGGTTGATGGACGGGTGGCGCGTCCAGTCGCGGATCACCGGCGTCTGGGCGGCGTCGCGGCGCTTGATGAGAAAGCTGCCGTCGCCGCGAACCAGGAAGTAGCTGTACGCCTGCCCCGCCTCGCCGCCCTCCAGCCCCGCGCCGCCGAAGACCAGCCCGTAGCCCTCGTGGAGCCGGCCGGAATCCTTGGTCAACGTGGCGCGCACCGTGTACGGCGGCGCGAGGTCCGTCGCGCCCTGCGGCCACAGCACGGCGTGCGGGCCGGTCTGCACCGTGGCGCTCCCGTCCTGCACGGCGACGGTGACGCCCTCGGCGGGGTTGGACGTCCACGCCGCCACCCCGGAGTCCGCCGCGGCCGGCGGTGCCTGCGTGGCGGACGGCGTGCTGTCGGCCGGGGTGCCGGCGCGGGGCGGAGCGTCGCCGCAGGCCTCGAGGACGGCAAGGGCGGCGCAGGCCAGGAGTCGGTGCATGGTCAGGGATCCAGGGATTTCCGGAGCTCGTCCAGCGGCAGGTCGCGGATGGGCACTTCCAGCGGAACCACCAGCTCGGCCTGCGTTTGCGTGCGCAGGCGGAAGGTGTCGCGCAGGTGCACGGGAATGGTCTGCCGGATGGGGATGGTGGTCCTTACCGGCACCCGCACCGTGCGGTTTCCGAACGGCGTCTGGATGGGCAGTGTGATGGTGGTATTGATGGGCAGCGTGGTGTTCAGCTGCACCCGGTACTGCTCGTCGATGGGCACGTCGAAGTGCAGCGGCGTCCCCGAGGGAATGCGCACGGTGTACTTGAGGGTCGCGTCCGATGCCTGCAGCCGCGTGATCGTGCGGCCGAGCATGGGCCCGACCACCGCTTCCGGCCGCCGCACCGCGTACAGCAGCACGGCGTTCAACGCCAGCGAGAGCAACGCCACGCCGAGCGCGGCGGGAGCCAGCCAGCGCGCGTTCAGAAAGGACACGGGTTCGGTCACGAAATGCGCTCGGGACAGGTTACCGGCAAGCCGCTGAAGATAACCGGCGGCGCCCGGGGAGGAAAGTTATTCGGGCCCCTCCCCGGCCCCTCCCCGCACAAACTACGTGCGGAGAGGGGGGAACTTCGATCGGGGTTCGATCGGGTGGCGCGCATGCCGCGGCAGCCCCCC
>NZ_DATBNB010000262.1 GCF_036554565.1 Longimicrobium sp.
CTGCTGGCGCTGGCGGCGATCGGCATCCTGCTGGAGGACGGGCGGCCCCTTCTCTTCGTGCAGCCGCGGGCGGGGCGGGGCGGGCGGGTGTTCCAGGCGCTCAAGTTCCGCACGATGCGCGTCCACCAGATCCCCGCGCACCAGATGGCGCAGGTGCGCTCCGGCGACCCCCTGGTGACGCGCGTGGGCTCGGTGCTTCGGCGGCTGAAGGTGGACGAGCTGCCGCAGCTGGTGAACGTGCTGCGCGGCGACATGTCGCTGGTGGGCCCGCGCCCCACGCTGCCGGAGCAGGTGGCGGGGTACGACGCCTTCCAGCGGCGGCGGCTGGAGGTGACGCCGGGGCTCACGGGGTGGGCGCAGGTGAACGGCAACACCGAGCTGGACTGGCCCGAGCGCATTCTGCTGGACGTATGGTACGTGGACCATCGCTCGCTCTGGCTGGACCTGCGCATCCTGGCGCGGACGCTGGCGGTGGTCGTGGGGGGCGAACGGGTCCGGAGCGGCCCCTTGGAACAGGCACGGCTGCATGCGCACGGTTCTGGTCGGGGCGGTTGAAAGCACGCGGGTGGCGCTGCAGGCGATGGCCGAGTCCGGGCACCCGCCCGCGGCGCTGCTGACTCTGCCGCCGGACCGCGCGCGCCGCCACTCGGACTACGTGCACCTGCGGCCCCTGGCCCAATCGCTGGGCGTGCGGGTGATCGACGCGCCGGACGTGAACACGCCCGAGGCGCTGGCCGCCATGGCCGAGGTGGCGCCCCGGCACGTGCTGGTGATCGGGTGGTCGCAGATCTGCCGCGACGACTTCCTGGCCGTCCCCGCGGGCGGGGCCCTCGGCTACCATCCCGCGCCGCTGCCGGAGAACCGGGGGCGCGGGGTGATCCCGTGGACCATCCTGCAGGGGGTGCGCGAGACGGGCGGCACCCTGTTCTGGCTGGACCAGGGGATGGATTCGGGCGACGTCGCGGCGCAGGAGCGCTTCGCCGTGGCCGAGGACGAGACGGCGGCCACGCTGTACGGAAAGCACATGGAGGCGCTGCGGCGGATGCTGGCCGGGCTGATGCCGCGGCTGGCGGAGGGAACGGCGCCGCGGCTGCCCCAGGACCACTCGCGCGCCACCTTCTGCGCCCGGCGCACCGCCGCGGACGGGTGGATCGACTGGACGCGTTCGGCGGACGACGTGTGGGCGCTGGTGCGCGCCTCGGGCGACCCGTACCCCGGCGCCTTCACGGTGCAGGGGGGCGAAAGGCTGGTGGTGTGGGCGGCGGACCGGGTGCGCGACGACCGGTACTGGGGCCTTCCCGGCCAGGTGCAGGCGATGGACGAGCAGGGCGTGCTGGTGCAGTGCGGCGACCGCGGCCACGTGCGGCTTCGGACCGTGCAGCGGGGGGATGGCGAACGGGTTGACGCGCGAAAGGTGCTGCGGATGCACGAAAAGCTGGGGATGGACGGGGCGGCGCTGTTCGCGGCGCTTCCGGGGGAGAGGCGGGCGTGAAGGGGCCGCTGCTGGTGGTGGCGCCGCACCCCGACGACGAGGTACTCGGCGCCGGCGGGACCATCGCCCGGCTCTCGGCCGCGGGCGAGGACGTGTACGTCGTCATCGTCACCAAGGGCTTTCCCCCGCACTGGGACGAGGCGTTCATCGCCCGGGGGCGCGCCGAGGCGGCGGAGGCCCACCGGGTACTGGGCGTGCGCGAAACGTTCTTCCTGGACTTTCCCGCCGCGGCGCTCGACACGGTGGCGCACCGCGACCTGAACGCCCGCATGGGCGAGGTGTTCGCGCGGGTGCGGCCGCACACCGTGCTCATCCCCTTCGTGGGCGACATCCACGCCGACCACCAGCTGGTGTTCCTTTCGGCGCTGGTGGCGTCGCGCCCCTCCACGGCCGCGCCCCCGCGGATGGTGCTGGCGTACGAGACGCTCTCCGAGACCAACTGGAACGCGCCGTACCTGTCGCCGGCCTTCGCGCCGAACGTGTACGTGGACGTGTCGGACCAGCTGGACACCAAGGTGCGCGCCATGGAGTGCTTCGAGTCGCAGATCAAGCCCTTTCCGCACGAGCGCTCGGCCGAGGCGCTGCGGGCGCTGGCCACCATGCGCGGGTGCACCGTGGGCGTGCGCGCGGCCGAGGCGTTCGTGCTGGTGCGCCAGGTCTGGTGACCGACTTCCTGGTGTGGGGGGGCGGGGGCCACGGCAAGGTGGTGGCCGACCTGGTGCGCGCGGCCGGCCACCGGCTGGCGGGGTTCGTGGACCGCGACCCCGCCAAGCGCGGCGTCGTCGTCGAGCCCGGCGGCGCCACGGTCGTGGCGGACGAGGACGAGCTGCTGAACGCCATCCGCCGCTCGGCGCCGCTTCCCGCGGGGGCCGGCGCCGTGGCCCTGGCCGTGGGCGACAACGCGCAGCGCGCGCGCTGCCTGGCGGCGCTGGGCGATACGCCGTCTCCCCCGCTGGTGCATCCCACGGCGGCGGTGAGCCCCTCGGCGACGATCGGGCGGGGGACGGTGGTCTTTCCCCGCGTGGTGGTGAACGCCGCCGCGCGCGTGGGCGAAGCGGTGATCCTGAACACCGCCTCGGTGGTGGAGCACGACTGCGTGGTGGGCGACGGGGCGCACCTGTCGCCCATGTCCTCCCTGTGCGGAAACGTGCGCGTGGGCGACCGCGGCTGGATCGGCGCGGGGGCCACCGTCATCCCCGGCGTGCGCATCGGCGACGACGCGCGGGTGGGGGCCGGCGCCGTGGCGGTCCGCGACGTGCCGGTAGGGGCCACGGTGGCCGGCGTGCCGGC
>NZ_DATBNB010000263.1 GCF_036554565.1 Longimicrobium sp.
AACGCCGAGCGGAGCGCCGGGGCGGGGCTCACCTCCCACCGCCGCAGCCAGGCATCCTGCCGCGGCCCGTGCAGCGCGGAAAAGCCGGATGGGCGCGCCGCGGCGGCCAGCCCCGCGAGGCGCGAATCCAGCAGGTTCAGCACGAAACCCACGCCACGTGCACGCTCGGCGTGCAGCGTGCCGATGCGCACCTCCACGGCCCGGGCCAGGCGCGCGGCGGACGGGTCGGGCTCCTCCGGCAGGGGCACCATGCGCCTGCACAGGGCGACGAGCGTGGCTTGCTGGCGCGGCGAAAGCATTCGGGTGCGCAGCGGGTTCGGGCCTGGAGGCCCGGCGGGAAAGGACGTGCGGTGAGAACGGGTGAGGCTGGTGAATGGTGCGCCGCAGACGCCTGTTTGTCAACGCGGGCGACCGGTGGCGGGTTCTGGCGGACGCATCATCCGATCCGAGTCAAAGCACCGTCTGGCAAGGAGATAGGGGATGGAGAACGGCCCGCCTCTTGCAACCTGGACCCGACCCCGCCGCCTCGCGGCGGGAGCAGGCGGAGAACCCGGGAAAAGGAGCGGAGGATGAACTACGGACGGGACTACGGGAACCGCAACTTCATGGACCGCGCGGCCGAAACCGTGCGCGGTTGGTTCGGCGGCCGCGACGATTACGGCCGCGACTACCGCGGCGGCGGGATGCAGCCCGGGGGGATGTACGGCGCCGGCCACGACCACGGCGGCTGGAACCAGCACGGCGGCTACCGCGAGATGGGCGACGTCAACGGCGGGTACACCGGCGGGATGGGCCGCGGCAACTTCGGCTCGGGGTACACCGCCACCAACTACACCGGCCAGGGCGGCGGAAACCGGTACGACGCCGGCTACCGCGCGGGCCGCGGCCGGGACGGCTGGGACAGCCACGACACCGGCGGCTACCGCCCCTCGCACGGCTTCGCGGACGTGGAGTGGGACGACGACCGCGGCTATCGCGGCGGCGCCCACGCGCAGGGCGGGTACGGCGGCCATGTCGGCGGCCGGGGCTACATGGGCAGCCAGGGGAATGCCGGCTACGGCTACCGCAACGACATGGACGAGCCGGGGATGCGCGGCGGCTACGGCGGCGCGAACCGTGGCGGAATGGGCCGCTACGGCTCGGACTACCGCGGCGGCAACACGGGCAACCTGGGCTCGGGCGGCGGCGAGTACAACGCCGGGGGCATGGGCATGGGCGACGCCGACGGCGGGATGGGCGGGCGCTACGGTGCCTACGGGCCGTACGGCATGGAGCGCTTCCGCAACGGCGACAGCGGCGGCGTGCCCACCGGCGGGTACTACACGGGGTACGGCGTCGGAAACAGCCATCGGCCGTAACCGCGCCGCTGGCGGCAGGAGCGGGCTCCGGGGCCTCCCCGGGGCCCGCTCGTGCGTGCGCCCGGCATTGACGCGCCGGATGTTTGGCCCCAATTATAGACCTGGATTTCGGTTACACCCCGCGGGAGCTGTACTGTGATGAAACGGATGGTTACGGCCCTGTGGCTGGCGGCGCTCGGCATTTGCGCGGCCGTGCCCGGGGCAGAAGCGCAGGGCACCGGCACGCCGGCGCAGATGGTGGACAACCGCCCGCGCGGGCTGGTGACCCGCGAGGAGCTGATGGAAAACCGGCTGCGGCAGCTGGGCGTCGACAACCCCGACCCGGCGCCCACCGCGCCCCGCAACCGCGCCGACAGCGTGGAGTGGATCCGCTGGCGCCGCGCGGCCAACGCGGCCACGGGGCGGCGCATCGTGGTGTCCATCTACGACCGCAAGCTGTGGCTCATCGACGGGCGCGACACGCTCATCGAGGCGGCGGCGGGGGTGGGGATGGGGATCGTGCGCGGGCCCAAGGGGATCGGCATGCGCGACTTCAGCACGCCGCGCGGGCGCCGCACGG
>NZ_DATBNB010000264.1 GCF_036554565.1 Longimicrobium sp.
GCCGATGCGCACCGCGGGCCATGCGGTTTCCTTTTCCGCCCCGCCGCGCGCCCATGCTGTGTCGTCGGGCAGCCACCGCTCCAATTCGTACGAATACCGGGTGTCGTACACCGGCTCGCGGCGGTAGATGGGCTCCTGGTATTCCTCGGTGTGGCTGCGCGTTTCGTACTCCGGCTCGTTGCAGGTGATGTCCTCGAAGTAGCCGTTGCCCATGTCGCGCTGGCCGCAGGTAAAGCTGCGCGTGCCCACCTGCACCCGTTCCGATACCTGCCGGGTGCGCGTCTCGTAGTGGTCCAGCACCTGGCGGTAGTCGCGGATGGCGCGTTCGCTGCTCAGCTGCCGCGCGCCGGAGGGGAGCGACCAGTCCTCTTCTCGAACCGTGCGGTACTCCTGTACCTCGATGGCGCGCTGCCAGTCGGCCGCGGCCACGGTAGCCGTGACCTCCTTTGGGCTGTTGCACCAGCCGAAGGCACCCAGCAGCGCCAGGATGAAGGCCGGCCCCTTCCACCGCCGCTTCGGGCGCGGCGGCGCGGCGGGCGCTGCGGCCATCAGCGGACGGGCCGGCTCGCCGGAGCGCGGGACCTCGTCCATCCCGTAGTCCCGCGTCGCCTGCACCGGGCTGCTCCCGCGCTCGGCACCGCAGCCGGGGCAGCGCGCGTCGGCCGCGCGGGCGCTGGCGCCGCAGTGCTCGCACACCCAGTCCGCGCCGCCGCGCGCCTGGGCCAGGCGCGCCGCGTCCGACACCTCGGGCGCATGTTCGGGCAGGTAGAAGCGCGTGCCCTGCGGCCGCGGATTGCCGCACCCGGTGCAGTTCACCTGGCGCCCGGGAAGCGCGACGGAGCCACAGGTGGGACAGTCCCAGCAGCCTTCGCGAATGGCCATCTTCGGATCGGTAGAGCGGGGGAGGGGTGCCGCGAGAGCGCGGCGCGAGCGGAGTGGAAACGAGCGGCGACTCAAAGATGTTTCATCGCCGCGAATTTGCCAAGCGGGGGAACCCGGACGCGGCGGAGGGGTTCATTCCCCGCACCCTCACCCATCCGCCCGCCGATGTCCGTACGAGACGAGCTGTACGAAAAGATGTGCGCCGAGAACGAAGCAGCCGAGCTCGCCGCCCATCGCGCGGTGCGGCGCTACTGGATCGTGACGCTGCTCGTCTGCTGGGGGTGGTGCCTCGTCGGCGGCGCGGTGACCGCCTACGGCTTCCACATCTTCGATCCGGTGAACGGTCCCATCCTGGTGGACGCGGGGCCCAAGATCGCCGGGGCCGGAACCCTGGCCACCGTCCTGATCGCTGGCTACCTCCGGCGTGAGCGCGGATACGAGTGACCCCGCGTCCCCATCGCAAATCGGCCGCTCCCGGGAACGGGGGCGGCCGATTCCACATGAGGTGATGCGGTCTAGGTCGTTTCGATGGATGGACTTGGCAGCGCGGGAATCGAGTCGTTTCCATCCGCCAGAACCTCGGCCGATCCGGGGCCGGTGACGTATTCCTGCCGATAGATCTTCAGCAGCTCGAAGAAGTAGGCGATGGCCAGCGGGCCCAGCAGCACGCCCAGCAGCCCGACGTACTTGAGGCCGGCGAAGGCGCCGATCAGCGTGGCCATCGGGTGGATGTCGGAGATGCGCTTGAACACGATCAGCCGCACCACGTTGTCGGCGTTCGCCCCGATCAGCCCCAGCGTCGACAGCAGCACCGCGCCCCCCCACTGCTCGCCGACGATCAGCACGGCCACTCCCGGCACCCACACGAGCGCGCTCCCGAACATCGGCAGCACGGCCACGATGGCGGTGATGACGCCCCAGAACGCGGCGCTGGGCAGCCCCACCAGCATGAATCCCACCCCCACGATGGTCCCCTGGATGGCCGAGGTGAGCGCGATGCCCACCAGCGACGCCACGGTGACGCTGTGGAAGCGGTCGCGCAGGGTGTCCGCGGCCTGGTAGGAGAAGGGAAGGAAGTCGCGGACGCTCAGCCAGATCTTTTCCGGGTGCAGGAGCAGGAAATACAGCCCGAAGAAGGCGATCACCAGGCTCAGCAGGCTCCGCGCGGCGCCGCCGGCGAAGGCCAGCGCGTTCTGCGTGATCCACGACACCGCCGTGCCCCCCGCCGATGCCAGCTGCGTCCCCAGGTCCACCGACCCGATGCGGATGTTCGACAGCCGGTCCAGCACGGCGCCGTTCTGCAGCATCCGCAGGGTGTTGGGCGCCTCGTTGACCATGATCCCCACCACCACCGCGAGCGGCAGCAGCACCAGGACCAGGGCGACCGTCAGCACGATCCCCGCGGCGATGCGTGGCGGCAGCACGCGCGCGAGCCGGCGGTGCGCGGGGGCGCAGATCACGTACAGCACGGCGGCCCCCAGCAGCCCCGACGCAAACGGCGTCAGCGCCAGGGCGATGGCGATGCCGAGCACGGAAACGAGGGCGGCGGCGCGGGAACGGGGCGTCTGCAGCAGGGCCATGCGGGGTGTCGAAGGAGGGCGGGTGTGAGTTCCTGATGATAATGCCTACGGACGCGCGGGCGAAACCGTTTCGCCCGCGGCACTCGTACTAATGATCTGCTAACCCCGTCGGGGAAACTCCTGTTCCGCGCCGGGTTACAGCATGGGACCCCGACAACATCGATCCTTCAACCCCGCGCCTGCGCCCCGGAACCGGAGGCCGCGCGGGCACCTCCGCGCCCGAACATCACGGCGGCGGCTGTTCGCGCCGCCCAGCAGAGGAAGGTGGATCGCCATGCTCTACAGGAACGAACCTCCGTTCAAGGTCCGCAGCACCGTTGCCGCCGCGCTCGCGCTGGTGGCCGCGGGCACCGGCATGGGCCTGGCGCAGCGCGGTGAACAGCCGCGTGCGCTGGAGCGGATGGAGGCGGTGATCCCGCAGCCGGTGACGCTCGCGGCCGTCCGCGTGGTGCGCGAAGCGCGCGTGCCGCGCCAGCCCCGGCTGGGCGCGAATGCGCGCATGTCGTCGCGGCAGCTCTCCGCGGCCGAGCGACTGGTGCGCGACGAGGTGAGGCGCGGCGCCTTTCCCGGCGCCGCGCTGGTCGCGGGCCGCGGCGCGCACCTGGGGCTGATGGCGGGCGTCGGCAACGCGGAATGGGGGCATGGCGCCGTGGACCCGGAGCGCACCGTGTACGACATCGCCTCGCTGACCAAGGTGGTAGCGACGACCACGGCGGTGATGCTGCTGGTGGAGCAG
>NZ_DATBNB010000265.1 GCF_036554565.1 Longimicrobium sp.
TCGCGGTATTCCAGGACGTTCAGGGCGTGCGGATTCATTCGGCTGCGGGTCGTACGGCTCGGGCGCGCGGAACCGTCAAAGATAACGCGCCGGAGCCATTGGCCGTAGTAGCCCGCGGCCGAATGCCTCTACCGAAGAATAGCCGAAGAAGGCGAGGAGGAAAAGCCGGTCGATGGGGCCATCGGCGGGACGGCGGCGGGAAGCTCCAGGCGGAAGGTGCTTCCCCGCCCCGCGGTGGAGGACACGTGCAGCGAGCCGCCCTGCATCTCGGCCAGGCGCCGGGCCAGGGGCAGCCCCAGCCCCGTGCCCACGCCGGGGTCGCCCAGCTGCACGAAGTCGTCGAAGATGCGCTCCAGGTCGGCGGGGGGAATGCCCTCGCCCTGGTCAGCCACCTCGACGAAGACGCCGCCCTCGCAGCGCCCCCCGCGTACCGTTACGGGATGGCCGTGGCCGAACTTGACGGCGTTGGAAAGCAGGTTCAGCAGGATCTGCCGCACGCGGCGCGCATCGCCGGTCACCGGCAGGGGCCGCTCGTCGAACGACACCGACAGCTCGCACCCGTGCTCCAGCGCGAGCGGCCGGACGACGGAGACGGCGCCCTCCACCACCGCGGCGGCCTCCATGTCCTCCACGCGCGTTTCCAGCTTGCCGGCCTCGAGCTTGGCCAGGTCCAGCAGGTCGTTGATCAGGTCCAGCAGGTGGCGGGCGGCGTGCTGCGAGCGGTCCACCGCCTCGCGCTGCCCGTCTGACAGGGGATCGTAGACGCCGGAGAGGAGAAGGTCGTTGTACAGCATCACCGCGCTGACCGGAGTGCGCAGCTCGTGGCTGATCATGGCGTAGAAGCGGTCGCGCGCCGTGATGGCCTGCTCGCGCTCGCGCTCGGCGTGCACGCGGCGGGTGATGTCGATCCCTACGCCCAACACCGCGGGGCGGCCGTCCAGCTCGGTGCGCCTGCCGTGCACCTCCAGGTACAGCAGCGACCCGTCGTGGCGCCGGCCGCGGAAGCGGTAGTGCATGGCCTCGACCTCGCCGCCCAGGCGGCGGCGGATGTTCTCGGCCACCAGGCCGCGGTCTTCCTCCGCCACCAGGTCCAGGAACGGGCGCGGGGTGTCCAGCCAGCCGGGGGGAAGGCCAAAGATGGCCGCCAGGCGCGGGTTTCCGTAGCGGAGAAGTCCGTCCTGGATCACGTACAGGCCCACGAGCGACTGCTCCACCATCACGCGGAACAGGTCATCCGCGCCGGCCAGGGCGGCGGCGGGGCCGGGCGGGGCGCCGGAAAGGGGGTCGTACGGGAGGTCCGGAGAGGTGGGCATGGGGGCGCGGCGGCGGGGGGCGGCGCGGTGGGGGCCTGCCAATGTTGCGGTCCGCGCCAGCACGGCGCAAGAGATTGGCGAGGCAGGGCCGTGCGGCCCGGGACGCACGGCGCGGCCCTCGCCGTTCTTGACACCGGCGCGCGCCGCCGTAACCTACGGGCCATGCACAGCGAACCCACCTACACGCCGGTCGTCGAGGACTACCTCAAGGCCGTCTGGATGCTGCAGCAGGTGGAGTCGCCGGTCTCCACCTCGCGCATCGCGGAGCGGCTGGGGCTGACGGCGGCGGCGGTGACGGCCATGGTCAAGCGGCTGGCCGAGCACCAGCTGCTTCGCCACGAGCCGTACTACGGGGTGCGGCTGACGGCGGCGGGCGAGATGGCGGCGCTCCGGATCATCCGCCGCCATCGCGTGCTGGAGCTGTTCCTGGTGGAAAAGCTGGGCTACGAGTGGGACCGGGTGCACGACGAGGCCGAGCGGCTGGAGCACGCGGCCAGCGACGAGCTGATCGAGCGGCTGGCGCGGCTGCTGGGCGAGCCCGAGCGCGATCCGCACGGCGCGGCCATCCCCAGCGCCACGGGCGAGGTGGACCTGAACCCCTACGCCGCGCTGGGCGACCTGGCACCTGGCGACACGCGCCGCGTGCTGGAGGTGCAGGTGCAGGAGCCCGAGCAGCTGCGCTACCTGGGCTCGCTTAACCTGAAGCCCGGCGCGCAGGTGCAGGTGGTGGAGAAGTCGCCGTTCGAGGGGCCCGTGTCGCTTTCCGTCAACGGTGAGCGGGCGGTGATCTCGCACTCGCTGGCCCAGCGCATCCGCGTGCGCCCGGCCGAGGAGCAGCCCAACTAGGCAGCGAACTGGCCGGGCTTTTGCTCACTCCCGCCGCGAACCCTTACCCGTGACGGCGATGAGACTGCTGAGAATTCTGCTGGGGCTGGCGGCGGTGGGCGTGGTGGTGGCCGCGTTCCGCGACTCGCGTAGGCAGCGCTGGCTGCGCCCCGCCACCTCCGGCTTCGAAGGTGACGACGACGATCGCCTGCCGACGGCGCTGGAGACGGAGGAGCCCGTGCTGGGCTACGACGGGATGGACCGCGACACCCTGGTCGACTGGCTGAGCGAGGCCGAACTGGACCGGGCCACGCTGCTGCGGATCCACGCCTACGAGTCGGCCAACATGGCGCGCGGCTCCGTCCTCGACACGGTCGACGACTTGCTGGGCTGAGCCGGGCTACTTCCCGAAAAAAGAACGTTTCACGCAGAGGACGCCGAGGGTGAAAGAGAGGACGCAGAGGAACGACGGTTCGTTTCTCTGCGTCCTCTCGGTTTTCTCTGCGTCCTCTGCGTGAAACTGCTGTCCGCTCTCGTTAACTTGCTGCCCGGCGCCGCACCTTCGGTTCCGGCAGCGAAATGACTTCGAGTTCTTCGGCGGGCACTTCGAAATCCTTGGGCAGATCAGTTTCCTGCGTAGCCCGGATCCTCACGATTTGCCGCCCGCCGATGCCCAGGTAGCCGCGGTCCTCGATCACCTCGGCTTCGGTCGTCGTCGTCGGCCAGTGCACGAGCACGCGGGTGCCGACGGGGAGCGTCAGCGGCTTTGTCTTCTTCCTTCCCATTCTTCCTCCTGCCATGGAGACGTACCGGTCAGGTCCGTCAAATGTGCGTGCACTGCCCGGTCGAAGTCCACTGCCAGGCGATTGCAAGCAGCTCTCCAGGCCCGCACCTGGGCCAAGCGCACTCGGTCCTGCCCATACAGGTCGCGGTGCGTGAAGTCCTGATGGGCAATCGCATTGCGCCACACGTTCAACTCCGACAACGTGCGCTGGCGCTCCTTGTTCCGAGCGTCCAGCGCCGCGACTGCATCCCAGAACGGCATTCCGAGGCGCCCGTAGTCGGAGCCGATGTTGCCCGGATTGGGGTTCCCTGAGTCCAGCTTTCTCCCCTCGAGGAACCGACTCCGCATGATGAATCCGAAGGTCGCTGCAACTGCGCATCCGATCAAGTGCTCAACGCACTCGGTGTGCAGGTCGCGGCAGAAGCGCTGGAACTGCGACGCGAGCAGGACGGCGTAAGCCTGGTTGATCTGCTGCGTCGCCGTGCGCCGCCCCCGGCCCGCGCCGCCCACCGCCCGGTGGGCAGACTCGATCTCATCCAGCGCTCGCCGGCTGTCGGCGTGCCATACCTGGAGTGCGCGGGACGGCATTGCCGGGCCGAACGAGAGGGTGGATGGATGCGAAGGCGCGAACGAAGCTTACAAGTGGACAGAGTGACACGCAAGTGCGGCGTGTCACCCGTCCGCTGCCCCTCGTCTTCCCCAAAGAAAGTTTCACGCAGAAGACGCCGGGGTGAAAGAGAGGACGCAGAGGAACGACGTTTCGTTTCTCTGCGTCCTCTCGGTTTTCTCTGCGTCCTCTGCGTGAAACTGCTGTTCTCAGGCCAGCGCCTCGCGCGCCATGCGGTTGAGCTCCTTGCCTTCGAAGCGACCCTTCACCCGCGGGCTGACGGCCTTCATGATGCCGCCCAGGTCCGTCGCGCCCGCGTCCATCGCCTCGCGGATCATGGCGCGCACCTCGTCGTCGCCCAGTGCGGGGGGAAGGTACGCCTGCAGCTGCGCGGCTTCCTGGTCTTCCTTCTCCGCCAGCTCGGCCCGGCCGCCGGCGCGGAACTGCTCGGCGGCTTCGCGGCGGCGCTTGATGGCGGTGGTCAGCAGGCCGCGCACGTCGTCGTCCGCCGCCTCCCTGCCCTGGTCGATCTCCTTGTTGCGGATCTCGGAGAGGAAGGTGGACAGCACCGTGGTGCGCAGCTTGTCGCGGTCGCGGCGCGCCTGGTTGAGGTCGGTACGGAGCTGTTCCTTCAGCGGCGTCTCCGGCATGGTGTTCCCCGGCGGGTTCGTGGTCGGTCCTGCATCGCGAGCGGGTGAATGTACCCGGCCGCACGCCCGGGCTCAACCGCGTCAGCCGGGGACACGTCCGTCACGGGGCGATTCGCACCCGCCAGCGGAGGTGTGCCTGGACATCCACGTACACGTTCCCACCGGCGGAAGCGCGAAGCGACTTGGTGGACCGCACCACCACGTCCATCTCCGAAGCCGTATCGACGGGCACCAGCGAAGCAGGGATTACGATGCTGCGCGGCAGCGGCGACGTGGCCGCGATGTCCGAGCTCTTCTGGCCGCGCAGCAGGCTCACCGACCATCGCTCCTCGATCGGTTCGGCGGCTGCTGCCGTCAGCGCCCCCGGCTCCACGGGCAGAACGACGTCCTGCCCCGCACCCACCGTCAGCGTTTCCGGGCCGCGGCGCGCTGCGCTCTGAAACAGGAACTCCTGAGGCGCCAGCGGCTGCCCGGCCGGCCTGGGAAGCGTCACGGTTCTGGGTTGCGCCAGGGTTGCGGGCGAAAACAGGAGCGTGTCGGAATAGCTCCGAAAACCAAAGGGGTTCATCGCGGGCGCGATGGCCCGTTCCCCGATCCTCAGCGTCTCGTCGGTAAACTCCGCGCCACGAACGTGGGAAACGAAGCCGCTGACGGAGAGGGTGTCGGGAGCGGTCCCCGGGCCGGGGTTCAGGCTTTGCAGGAGCAGGACGAAGTAGGCCTCCCCGCCCGGCCCCACCGGGTCGAACTCCATGCACCCGGACGCCAGGACGAGGGCCACCGCCGCCGCCCACCGGCGCCGCATCAGTTGCCCGTCAGGAAACGGGCTTCCATCTCCCACGGCTGCGTCAGCACGGGCGCTCGCAGCAGCGCGGCCGCCCCGACCACGCCCAGGCTGCCGAGGTCCACGTCCATCCACCGGCTCACCCTGCGCAGGGCCGGCACACGGCTGGAAACAGCCTCCTGCACCGGCCGTCCGAGGGCCAGGAACACCTGGTCGATCTGCGCCACGTGAACCCGTTCGTGTGTAAACGTGCCGAGGGACCGGGTGGTGTCGAACTCGTCGCTCGTGTCCAGTACCACGGTGCCGGGATACGTCACCCCTCCCACGTCGTGCCCCGCCACGCGCAGCCGGTGCTCCGGGGCGCGGAACACCATCACGCCCGCGGAGAGGCTGTTGGCCGGGTCCCACTCCAGCTCCGGCCGGGTGGCGGCGTACGCCGTGGCCGCCACCGCGAGCACATCCACGCGGGCCTGCAGGCGGGGCCCCTCACCCGAGGTCCGCAGGTAGAAGCGGACCGGGCCCAGGGGAAGGGCCACCTGCTCGAACGACGGGCGTCCCGCGCCGGCGTTCCAGACCACCGACGAGCCGACGGACGCCACCTGGCGGCCCACGAGCCCAGCTCCCCCCCACCGCGCCGAGGCGATGCGCTTTCCCGCGTACACCCCCGCCCCGCCCGCGGCGCCGCGGGTGAACCCGTCGCGGAACGAGCCGCCGCGCGCCGCCTGTACCAGCCCCGCCGACACCCCGCCGAACAGGGCGTTCGCCGAGAGCACCGCGAAATCCCCCGTCCACCGGGGATACTCGGGGGCGGGTTGGGCGCGCGCGAGTGCCGGAACGAGGAGAACCGGCAGCACGCACCGGAGCGCCTGGAGCGCGGCGTGGAGGCTCATCGGGATCCGTGTGGGGGGAGGAACGCTGGCGACCGGGGAACGTATGGTGGCCGCCCCGGCGCGGCAACGCCACGTGCGCCGGACGTCTTGTCGGGCCGGCGGGGCGTGGTTACCGTTCCGTCTCCGCCGGTTACCCCGTCGTGAAACCTCCCTGCGCCGGGCCTCGTAGAGCGGCGCGCGCAACCACGCCGTTCCTCCCCGGACGGCTCGTTCCTCCCTTTCTCCAGACCGTATGTCACACGCACTCCTCCTGGACGGCGTTTCCAAGAGCTACGCCGGCCATGCCGCGGTCAAGAACCTGAGCCTGGCGGTGCCGCAGGGCACCATCTACGGCATCCTGGGCCCCAACGGTGCCGGCAAGTCCACCACGCTGCGGATGGTGATGAACATCATCATCCGCGATTCCGGGCGCATTGCACTGCTGGGCGCCGATCCCCAGGTGGACCGCGGCGTCCTGTGCCGCGTGGGCTACCTCCCCGAGGAGCGCGGCCTATACCGGAAGATGTCGGTGATCGACGTGATCACCTTCTTTGCCGAGCTCAAGGGCGTTCCCGCGGCCCGGGCCAGGTCCGAGGGCGCGCGGTGGCTGGAGCGGATGGGGCTGGGCGACTGGCGCAACGCCAGGGTCGAGACGCTGTCGAAGGGGATGCAGCAGAAGGTGCAGTTCGTCACGACCGTGGTGCACGCGCCCGACCTGCTGATTTTGGACGAGCCGCACTCCGGGCTGGACCCCGTGAACCAGGAGGTGCTGCGCGACACCATTCTGCAGGCGCGCGACGAGGGGCGCACGGTGATCTTCAGCACGCACAACATGGAACAGGCCGAGCAGATGTGCGAGCACGTCTGCATCATCGCGGGAGGCGAAAAGGTGCTGGACGGCAACCTTCGCGACGTGCGCCGCGCCCATCGCGGAAACCGCTACGCCGTGGCGTTCGACGAGCCGTCGGACACCGCGGACCGCTTCATGGCCACCTGGCCGGGGTTCGAGAACGTGGAGCGCACGCGCGACGGCTGGGTGGCCCAGCTTCGCCCGTCTACGAGCCCCCGCGAGCTGGTGGCGGCCGCCAACGGGCTCGACGTGCCGCTCTCTCGCTTCGAGCACGTGCAGCCGTCGCTTCACGAGATCTTCGTCAGCAAGGTGGGCGACGCCGCCCGTCCGCGCCGCAGCCCCGAGGTGGCCCATGCGTAACGTGATGATCATCATCCGCCGCGAGTTCAAGGAGCGCGTGCGGACCCGGTCGTTCCTGGTGGGAACCGTGCTGTTCCCCGTGTTCATGGTGGCGATGGTCTTTCTTCCCGCGCTGATCAAGAGCGGCGGAGGCGAGCGCACGCTGGTGCTGGTGGACCAGTCGCCCGCGGGAATCGGCGAGCGTGTGGCGGCCGCCCTGCAGGCGCCCAAGCCCGGCAAGGAGGCCATCCGCTACACCGTGGAGCGCGTTCCCGGGCCCATCGACGCGCAGCGCGCCTCGCTGAACGGGCGCGTGGAGAAGAAGGAGATCGACGGCTACGTGGTCATCGGGGCGGACGTGCTGAAGACGAGCCAGGTGGCCTATCGCGCCCGCGACGTCACCAAGCTGCAGGTGGTGCAGGACATCGAGGGCGCCGTCACCGCGGCGGTGCAGCAGGTGCGCCTGGCCGGCAGCGGGATGACGCCCGCGCAGGTGGCGGAGCTGGTGCGCGACGTGGACGTGCAGGCCGCGCGCATCACCGGCGACGGGCAGGAGCGCGGCAACCTGATGGCCACGCTGATCGCCAGCTACGTGATCCTGTTCCTGTTCGTGCAGCTGATCACGCTGTACGGCCAGAACGCCATGCGCAGCGTGCTGGAGGAAAAGAACAACCGCATCGTGGAGGTGATCGTCAGCTCCGTGAAGCCCATGCACCTGATGGCGGGCAAGGTGCTGGGGCTGGGCTCGGTGGTCCTCTTCCAGATCGGCATCTGGGTGGCGTTCGGGGCGCTGCTGGCGTCGCAGGCGGGGTTCCTGGAGCGCCGCTTCGGCATCAGTGCCGCGGCGTTCTCGGCGGTGAAGATGGAGCCCTCGGTGATGGCCATCCTGCTGGTGTTCTTCACCTTCGGGTTCATCCTGTACGCGGCGATGTACGCGGCGGCCGGCGCATCCGTCACCAGTGAGCAGGAGGCGCAGCAGCTCACCTTTCCCCTGATGCTGCCGCTGTTCATCCCCATGGTGTTCATCGTCCCGGTGATGACGGACCCGCTGGGCACCACCGCGCGCACCCTGTCGCTGATCCCGTTCACCTCGCCGGTGGTGATGCCCATGCGCGCCGTGGCGACGGACGTTCCCGCGTGGGAGATCGCGGCGGCCATCGCCCTGCTGGTGGCGGGAATGCTGGGCGTGGTGTGGATCGCGGGAAAGATCTACCGCGTCGGCATCCTGAGCACCGGCAAGAAGCCCTCGATGGGCGAGCTGATCCGCTGGCTGCGGATGGCCTGACCCTGGCCGATCCCGGCCGAAGCGCATGGCCCGGCGGAGCACTCGCTCCGCCGGGCTTTTTTCATCGACGCCCGTCACCTCGTGTCTTCAGCGAACACCCCGCAACGGCGCCCTCAAAGTGCACGACGGTCGCTCCGAAGGACCCCTTGCGTTCGTGCGACCGCGGTTTTAGGATGATTGCACATTTCAAGACGTAATGTGACGCAGTAGCTCGCGAGCCGGCAGGGCAGTACCGGACAACGAGGATGCGGCCGGCCGGCCGCATCCGCCCGCCCCCGTGTGCAACTCCGGGACGGGGCGGGAGCGTACGTCACCCGGAGTGCACGGGAGGATGCGAGACATGCTCATCCGCGGCAGGCACTTCGTTGCAGCCATGCTGTTCACCGCCGGGCTGGCCGCGTGCGCGGACGTGCCCAGCGCGCCCGACACGCCAGCGGCGGCACCCATCGCGCCGCACGAGTCGCGGTCCCCGCGGACGGGGGATGCAATCCCCGGCCGCTACATCGTGGTCTTCGAGAACGACGTCACCGACGCACCCGGGCTGGCGCGGCAACTGGCCGACGCGCACGGCGCGACGGTACACTACACGTATCAGCACGTGATCAAGGGCTTTGCGGCCACGCTCCCCGACGCGGCGGCCGACGCGCTTCGCCGCAACCCGCGGGTGGCGTACGTGGAGCCGGACCGGGTGGTCACCGTGGCGCAGGCGGGCAGCTGGGGGCTGGACCGGGTGGACCAGCGCGACCGTCCCCTGAACGGCACCTACACGTACGCGGCCACCGGGTCGGGGGTGCGGGTGTACGTCGTGGATACGGGTGTCCAGACCGCCCATGGTGACTTCGGCGGGCGCGCGTCGGTGGGGTACGACGCCCTGGGCGGCACCGGGCAGGATTGCCACGGCCACGGCACGCACGTGGCGGGTACGGTGGGCTCCACCACGTACGGCGTGGCCAAGTCGGCCACCCTGATCGGCGTGCGCGTGCTGAACTGCAACGGCACGGGTGCGTGGAGCGGCATCATCGCCGGTCTGGACTGGGTGCGGCTGAACCACGTGAAGCCCGCCGTGGTCAACATGTCGCTCGGCGGCTGGTCCGACCAGTCGGTGGACGATGCCGTGAACAACCTGATCGCGGCAGGGGTCACCACCGTGGTGTCCGCCGGCAACGACGCGAACGACGCCTGCTACTACTCGCCCGCCCGCGTAAGTGCGGCCGTCACGGTGGGCGCCAGCAACTCGCTGGACCACCAGGCGTGGTTCAGCAACTGGGGCAGCTGCGTAGACCTGTTCGCGCCGGGCGACGGGATCACGTCCACCTGGCTGTCGGGGGGCACCAACACCATCAGCGGCACGTCGATGGCGGCGCCGCACGTGACGGGCGCGGCCGCGCTGTACCTGCAGGGGAACCCGCTGGCGGCTCCCGCCACCGTTCGCAACGCGCTGGTGGGGCACGCGTCGCAGGGCCGGCTCTCGGGGGTGAACCCGGGCACGTCCAACCTGCTCCTGTACACGCGCCTGGACGATGCCTCCACCCCGCCCCCGCCGCCTCCGCCCTCGCCGCCGGTGGTGAGCGTGAGCGGGCCCACGTACCTGGCGCCGACGACCACCCAGTCCGTCACGTTCAACGCGCAGGCGACGGGCGGGACCAAGCCGTATTCGTACCAGTGGCAGTACCGGCCGGAGTACTCGGGCACGTGGACCAACGTGGGCACCAACAGCGCCTCGTACACCCGCAGCGTGGCGCCCCGCAGCTCCTCGTTCTATGTGCGCGTGATCGTCACCGGCGGCGGCTCCGCTACGAGCAGCGAGCACTACGTGTACGTGGAAATGATGTGCGGCGAGTACATCTGCTGACGAGTCGCGATCAGTGAAGCGGAGCGGTGGCTGCGGGTGACGTGACTCGCTGATTCGCCGCATCCCGAACGGACGCGGCCCGGAGAACCACTCGGTTCTCCGGGCCTCAGCGTTGGCAAGCCCTGCAACGAGTGGTGGGGGAATCGGAAACAGGTGTGGGCGTTTGTCCGGTTCGGACGTTATCGTTCTCGTCGGGCTCGCCGGGACGCGACCGCGGACGTCCGGCTGACCGCGGCGGGCGAGTCGCTCCAGGATCCACACACGCGAAGGATGCATATGAAGCTACTTGGTCGGCTGTACGCGGTGCCCCTGGCGGCACTCGCGGCCGCGGGACCGCTGCAGGCACAGCAGCCAGCCGGGCCCGGAATCCAGATCGCCGTCTCGCGCACGGCCAGCCTGCCCGATGGCGGATGGAAGTGGGCGGAGGCGGTGCGCACGCAGGGCCTTCGCGTGAGCGTGCCCGTGCGGGGCTCCGTGGTGGCCTGGGCGGGAGCAGCGCAGGCAAAGAACGATATGATTGGCTGCCCGCTCGTCGAGGACGCGCCCTGCACGCACTTCGGCAACCTGTGGATGCTCTCGGGCGGCGCGGAGTACCGCTTCCGCGCTGGATCTGCCGTGGTGCCGTTCGCCGGCGCGGGTGCCAACCTGGAGTACTGGACGGGCGGAGGACGCACCTGGATGCCGCACGTGCATGCCGGCGTGGACCTGTTCGCCACCCGCAACCTGGGCCTGCGCCTGCAGGCGGAGTCGGAGTGGCAGTTTCCGGCGCGCATCGGGGCGGGCCTCGTGATCGCGCTGCCCTGACGACGCACGTCAGGGGGGCGTGGGACCTGAAGAAACCGGCGGAGAGCCCCTGGCCCTCCGCCGGTTCTCTTTCGCTCTGCCACTACCGGAGCTTCCGCACAGCGGGGGCGCCACTCCGCGGTCCCGCCCACCGCATCGCCCCGAAGCGCTCGCCAGTCCCCTCGTTCGGTATCCGGGCGTTGGGAGTCAGGTAGGCCATTACGTCAGGGCCCGCGTTCGACACCTGTGGAAGCGCGAGGAGCTTGTCGACGGCGGGCCACAGCGGCGCCGCGGTACCGTCGGCGGGTACCAGCACGTAGTAAGCATCCCACCCGCCGCCGATTACGCGGCCTTTGACGTAGTCCAGGGCGGATTGCCGCTCTTCTCCGCTCGCCCAAGGGTGAAAGTTTACGAGCACGACGTCCGGCGGGTACGGCCCGGACACCCGCGGCCCCATGATCGCCCGCGTCAGGGCGTAGAGGTTCGCCACGGAATCGTCTGGGATCAGAAACCCGGAGGGCGCCTGCCCGGGCACCTTTGGCTCGCTGGGTGTGGCCGTGA
>NZ_DATBNB010000266.1 GCF_036554565.1 Longimicrobium sp.
CACACCGCCGCAAGCCAGTCCGCGCAGGCGGACTTCGTGTGGTTGTTGCAGCGACTTTAGTCGCCCGTGCCCCGGGCGCGGGCCATCACTCCGCCACCCGCAGCACCGCCGGCGCCAGCCCCTGCCCCTCCAGCGCCCGCACCGCCAAGCCGATGCGCGGCCACGGCGTGGGGTGCGTCCGCATCACGCTCACCCCCTTGCCGCGGGCAATGCGGTCCACCTCCACCTCCACGCGGTCCAGCGTCGCACGGAGCGCGGCTTCGGGGAGCTGGCCGCGCTCCACCGCGATAGCCCAGGCGTGCGGGCGGCGGTCGGGGATGCTCGGGGTCGCGCCTCCCGCGGGCGCGCGGTGGCGGACCGTGGAGCGCACCATGTCTCCCAGCAGCGCCGATGCCGTAGGCGCGCCGCCCGCACCCGGTCCGGACAGCCGCACCCGCCCGTTCCACTCGCTCTCGATCACCACCGCGTTCTCCTCGTCGCGCGTGCGCCCCAGCTCCGACGAGGTAGCGACGAGCACCGGCTCCACGCTCGCCACCACGCCCCCCGGCAGCCGCGCCGCCTCTGCGACCAACCGCACGACGCCACCTAGCGCGCTCGCGGCGTGCGCCAGCCGCTCGGCGCCGTCGCCAAGCCCGCGGCGGCGCACATTGAGCCGCGCGGGATCGGCGCCGAAGGCCAGCCACGCCAGGATGCGCACCTTGTCTGCCGCGTCCTCGCCGCTCAGGTCGCGCGACGGGTCCGCCTCGGCGAACCCGCGCGCCTGCGCCTCCGCCAGCGCGGCGGGAAAGGTCCATCCATCCTCCAGGCGGCTGAGGATGTAGTTCGTGGTCCCGTTCAGGATGCCGTGGATCGAGCGGATGCCGGTCAGCGACAGCGGCTCGCGCAGGGCGCGGATCACGGGGACGCCGCCCATCACCGAGCTCTCGAAGTCCAGCCGCCCGCGGTGGATCCGCGCCAGCTCCGCCAGTTCCGGCCCGTGCGCCGCAATCAGCGCCTTGTTGGCCGTCACCAGCCGCCGCCCCGCCGCCAGCGTCGCCCGCGCAATGCGGAGCGCCGGGACGGAGCCGCCGATCGCCTCCACGACGAGGTCCGCGTCCGTGGCGAGAAAGGAGTCCACGTCCGTCGTCAGCAGCGCGCGGTCCAGCTCGCCCGGCCGCGGGCGCTCGCCGTGCGCCACGAGCACGCGGACGAGCTCGAACCGCAGGCCGTGGCGCGCGCGGATCTCGTCCGCACCCTGGTGCAGCAGCCGGACGAGGTCGCCACCCACCGTTCCGCATCCCGCGAGCGCAACGCGGACCACCCGCGAGCCGCCGTGAACTACCGGGACGCGGACGTCCACGGTCCCGATCTTCAGTGCAATGCTCATCATCACCTTTCCGTCAGTTGTGCAGCGGGCTCCAGCGCGTCGGCCAGGATGCGGGCCGTCTGTCCGGGCTCCAGCAGGAACGCGTCGTGGCCGTGGATAGAGTGGATTTCCCGGTACTCCGCCCCCGCCGCGTCCGCCCAGCTCCGCACGTCCCCGTCGCTGTACAGCAGGTCACCGGGGATGCCGACGCCAATCAGCCGGCCTTCGATGGACTTCAGCGCGGTCGCGACCCCGCCCCGGCCGCGGCCCACGTCGTGGCTGTCCATGGCCCGGGTGAGCGCCACGTAGCTGCGTGGATCGAAGCGGTCGCGCAGCTTGCGGCCGTGGTGCTCCAGGTACGAGGCGACGGACCATCCCCCATCCACCTCCCGCCGCCGCCCGAACCGCGACGCCTGCTCGTCCGGCGTGCGGTAGGTCATCATCCCGATCATCCGGGCGATTTCCAGCCCCCGCTCGCCCGCGGCCTCGATGGCCTGCCGCTGGATGTGGTTCCATGCGATGGCGGATGCCGTGTGCGCCGCCGGGGCCGCGAGCACGACGACGGACTCCGCAACTCGCGGGTTCTGGACGGCCCATTCCATCGCCACCATCCCGCCCAGCGATCCGCCGAGGGCGAGGGCGACGCGGGTGATGCCGAGTTCGTCCACCAGGAGCTGGACGAGTCGCGCCTGGTCGCGCGTCGTGACGAGGGGAAAGTCGGCGCGCCCCGGCTCCCACGGCCCCGTGGTGCCGTAGCACGAGCCCAGCAGGTTGGCGCAGAGCACGGCGTGGCGGTTCGTGTCGATCGGCTTGCCGGGGCCGATCACCTCCGTCCACCATCCGCCCGCCGCGTCGGCCGACCCGGTGAGGGCGTGGAAGACGAGGACGACGTTGTCGCGATCCTCGTTCAGCACGCCGTCCAGGTGGTACGCCTGCCGGACGCCGTGCAGCACCTGACCCGACTCCAGTTCGAAGCGGGGGACGCGCTGGACGTGCAGCTCGCGGCGGCTCATGCGGCCTCCGACAGCGCCCGCGCGGCACGGACGACGGTTCCGCCGCGCCCGGAGAGCGGCGCCCAGTGCGCGTAGATGCGGAGCGTGACGCCGTGCGCCAGCGCCAGCCGTGCCGCCTCCGCGTGGACCACCCTGGCCCCGGACTCGGCGAGGACGACGAGGGCGAGCGGATCGATCTCGCCGATCCGGCGCGCATCCGCGTGCACGGCGGGATCGCGATCGAACACGGCGTCGACATCGGTGATGATGTGGCAGGGCGCCGGGCCGAGTGCTGCCGCGATGGCCACGGCGGAGGTGTCGGACCCGCCGCGCCCCAGCGTCACCGTCTCGCCGTCGTCCCGCGCGCCCTGGAAGCCGCTGAT
>NZ_DATBNB010000267.1 GCF_036554565.1 Longimicrobium sp.
CGACGACTACGGAGGCATCCCCGTCTTCTACCAGGTGGGCAAGGACCGGCTTCACCAGTACGCCGACTTCGGGCTGACCTTCGCCAAGCTGGGCGAAGAAGCGTTCGTGGACCTGCCCTCCTTTCACCTGGACGGGGCGGACCGCAAGCCGTTCCGCCTGGTGATCAACCGGTTCGGGCGCAGCGGCATGACGTTCCGGGTGGTGCCGCCGGAGGAGATCCCGGCCCTGCTTCCGCAAATGGAAGAGGTGTCGCACGAGTGGATGGAGGGGAAGCGCGCGGCGGAGAAGGGCTTCTCCCTCGGCTTCTTTTCCCCCGCGTACGTGCTGCGCTTTCCCGCCGCCGCGGTGGAGCACGACGGGCGGCTGCTGGCCTTCGCCACGGTGTGGCCCGGGCCGGACGGCGTGGAGCTTTCGGTGGATCTGATGCGCTACCGCCGCGACGCGCCGCGCAGCGTGATGGAGGCGCTGATGCTGAACCTGATGCTGTGGGGCAGGGCGGAGGGCTACCGGCGCTTCAACCTGGGGATGGCGCCGCTGTCGGGGCTGGAGGTGTCGGCCGTGGCGCCGGCGTGGACGCGCATCGGCAGCTTCTTGTTCCAGCGCGGCGAGGCGCTGTACAACTTCCAGGGGCTGCGGCAGTACAAGGACAAGTTCGATCCTGCGTGGGAGCCGCGGTACCTGGCGTACCCCGGCGGCCTGGCGCTGCCGCGGATCACCGCGGACGTGTCGGCGCTGATCGCGGGGGGCTACCGCGCCATCTTCCGCCGCGGGCGCGCCGCGTGATCCGCGCCCTGCTCGCGGGCGCGGTGCTGCTGGGGCTGGGCCTCTTCGGCGGATGCAGCCGCGTGCGCATTCCCCCGGCGGCCGGGCCGGCGGGCGGAAAGGCGCGCTCTCTGCCCCTCCGCGCCATGCCGGTGCAGGGCGACACGGGGCGCGTGTTCGCCATCGTGCTTACGGGCGATGGGCCCACGGGCGGGCTGGGGAGGAAGATCGGCAGTGACCTGCAGGATGCGGGGGTGCCGTCGGTCGTCTGGCACACGCTGCGGTACTACTGGAATCCCCAGAGCCCAGAGCAGTCCGCGCGCGACCTGGACCGGGTGATCCGCCACTACGCGTCGGCGTGGGGGCGCGACCGGGTGGTGCTGGTGGGCTACTCGATGGGCGCCGACGTGCTGCCCTTCCTCGTGAACCGGCTTCCGGACGATTCGCGGCGCCGCGTGGCGGGGATGGCCCTGCTGGCGCTGGCGCACGACGCCGTCTTCGAGTTCCGCTTCGAGCAGTGGTGGGGCACCTCCAGCGCGCCGCGCTTCGCCACGCGGCCGGAGGTGGAGAAGCTGGCCGGCCTTCGCGTGCTCTGCGTGTGGGGCGCGGGGGATGACAAGGCGGCCTGCCCGCTGATGCGCACGGCGCCGATGCGCGAGGTGCAGTTGCGCGGCGGCCATCAGTTCAAGGGCGACCAGAAGCGCCTGCTCCGCGTGGTCCGCGAGTTCGCGCTGGAAGCGCGGGACTGAAGGGGTGCCCCTCCCCCGGCCCCTCCCCGCACAAACTGCGTGCGGAGAGGGGGGAACTTCGGCCGGGGGAAGCTGGGTTTCGCGCATGCCGCGGGTGGCCCCTCCCCCAGCCCCTCCCCCGGCAAACTGCGCCGGGAGAGGGGGGACTTCGGCGGTCGGGGCTCGACGAGCTTCATCGCATGCCGTGGGAGCCCCCTCCCCGGGACCGTCGTCCCCCGCTGCGCAGGGGAGGGGAGACCTGCACCCGACTCGCCCGGTCCCGATGTCATCCGCACCCGGGTCGTGCGATCACGATGTCATCCCGACGGAGCGGCCAAGCCACACCTGCCCCTGCTCCACAGACCGCAGCGACCGAGGGATCCGCCACACACTTCGCGAGACGCGCCGAGCTCCGCGATCACAGTACCAGTGGTGTTGTTCACGGCTCTGTGTCAGCGACAAGAATGGGATTGGTGATTCCACGATCGTGGAGCCCCATCCGTGCTGTGTGGCGGATCCCTCAGTCGCTGCCGTTCACGGTGTACCGGCAGCTTTCGGGTGACCGCTCCATCGGGATGACAGGTGCGCTTCGGCGGCCATGTCGGAGTAACCGACGTTGCTACCACGGTGTACCCATGCCATCCGGGTGACCGCTCCATCGGGATGACATGGCGCGCGTGGGCAGGTGTGGAGGATGCCCGCTCGCCGATGGGAGTGATGCGTGATCCATTCGGCCTCCGACACCTCCCTGCTCCTGCTGCGCACGTGGCGGGATCGCTTCTGCACGGTCCTTGCGGATGCCCCGGGGCGAGCCGTCCAGGGAGACGGCCACATCACCCGGGTTGGGAGGAACATCCGATGAAGAAGCTCCTGGTTCTTGCGGCCGCCGCGCTGCTTTCCGCCGTGCCCGCCGCCGCGCAGCAGTCGATGGACGCGCCCTCCGAGACCACGCCGGTGACCTCCGCCCCGGCCGCGCAGACGGTGGCTCCGAGCCTGCTCGTGACCCAGGACGAGATCCGCCAGCGCGTCGCCGCCGCCGAGGCGGAGCGTGAAGGCGCCCAGATCGGCAGCAGCAACTTCTGGTACATGGTGGCCGCCATCGCGCTGGGCATCATCATCGCGAGCCTGCTCCTGAACTGAGCCCCGGACATGCTCGTTCGCGAAGCCCCGCCGGGAACCTTTCCGGCGGGGCTTCGCGCATCCAAGAACCGCGTGCGCACCTTGCCCGGCGGGCGCCCGTGTAGGATCATGCGCGGATGAACGGCCATGACGCGTCCGGAGCCCCGGCGCCGGAGCCCCGTCCGCGCGGGCTGATGCGCGGAAACGTGCTGTGGCTGAGCGTGGCGTCGTTCCTGAACGATGCCGCCAGCGAAATGATCTATCCCCTGCTGCCGCTGTTCCTTACCGGCACCCTGGGGGTGGGCGCCGCGTTCGTGGGCGTGGTGGAGGGCGTGGCAGAGAGCGCCTCCAGCCTGCTGAAGCTTGCCAGCGGCTGGCTGGCGGACCGCACCGGACGCCGCAAGGCGCCCACGGCCCTGGGCTACGCCATCGCGGCGCTCGGCCGGCCGTTGATCGCCGTCACCGCGGCGGGATGGCAGGTGCTCGCCGTCCGCCTGGCGGACCGAGTGGGAAAGGGCATCCGCACCGCGCCCCGCGACGCGCTCCTGGCCGAATCGGTGCCGGCCGAGCAGCGGGGCGCGGCGTTCGGGCTCCATCGCGCGGCGGACCACGCGGGTGCCGTGGCCGGCCCGCTGATCGCCTCGGCGCTGCTGCTGGCGTGGCCGGGCGACCTGCGGACGGTGTTCGCGCTCGCCATCATCCCCGGCCTGCTGACGGTGGGCGCGGTGCTGTGGAAGGTACGCGAAACCGCGCCTGTGTCGCCGGCCACGTCCGCCCCGCCGCTGCCACGCTGGAGCGAGCTGGGGCCGACGCTCCCCCGCTACCTCGCCGTGCTGGCGCTGTTCACGCTGGGCAACGCGTCGGATGCCTTTCTCCTGCTGCGCGCGGCCGAAGCCGGTGTGCCGGTCGCGGCGATTCCGCTGCTGTGGAGCGTGCTGCACGTCAGCAAGGCCGTGTTCAGCGTGTGGGGAGGGCGGCTGAGCGACCGCATCGGGGCGCGGCGCGCGATCGTGGCGGGGTGGATGATCTATGCGGCGGTGTACGCGGGGTTCGCGGTGGTGGACGCGGCGTGGCAGGTGTGGGCGCTGTTCCTGGTGTACGGCCTGTACTTCGGGCTGACGGAGGCGCCGGAAAAGGCGCTGGTGGCGGCGCTGGCTCCGGACGGACGGCGGGGCAGCGCGTTCGGCGCCTACCACGCGGCGATCGGCATCGCGGCGCTGCCGGCGAGCGTGCTCTTCGGGGTGCTCTGGCAGGTGTTCGGCGCGCACGTGGCGTTCGCGGCGGGCGCGGCGTTCGCCCTCGCGGCGGCGTTGCTGCTTCCGTGGGCCCTTCCGCGCGAGCGCTGACCCCTGCTGGGGCGACTGAAGTCGCGGCAACAACGGCCCGAAGTCCGCCTTCGCGGACTGCACGCGTAGTCTAGTGCGCCCAGCCA
>NZ_DATBNB010000268.1 GCF_036554565.1 Longimicrobium sp.
AAGTTCCTGGTTGGCGCCGGTGAACGCGTTCACGTCGCTGATGATGGACGCGATGGACTGGCCGTTCGCCCCCTGCCACGAATTTATCTGGCCGATGTTGCCGTAGTGCCCGGTCAGGTACTGTCCCGCGCTGATGACCGGGCGAATGTCGAAGTACCGCACGCCGAACTGCAGCTGGCCCAGGATGCCGGAGGTCTGCGTGAGCGTGTTGCAGCGAGTCGCGAACGCGGTACCCGAGGTGTAGACGCTCATCCCCGCGTCGTGGGAGCCGGGGATGCACAGGTGACGCAGGCTGCGCCCTCCCAGGACGCCCAGGTTCTGCTGCATCCACGCCGCCGGGGGGTTGCTCGACGTGTAGCTCCCCTCCGTACCGGCCAGGATGAAGGTGACGTTCCCGTCGTGCTGCCAGCCCAGGTCGATGGTGCTCCCCTTGGGATTTCCCGTCGTGGCGATGTCCGTGAGCACCACCCGCAGGTCGAACCCGTTGCCGGCGCGCGCCTGCACCTGGAAGTTCGCCCCCGAGGGGCCCAGCGTGTAGGTCACTTCGCCCGCGTCATCCCCCGAATGCTCGAAGAACCCCTGCGACCACTCCACGTAGACGCTGGCCGTCGTCCCCGCCGCGATGGTGTCGGGAAACGTCCACGAGTTCATCTGGTACGAATGATGGTACGTGTTCCGCCAATTGTACGGCGTGCCGTTGACCAGCGTGATCTTTCCGCCCTGTCCCATGATGCTTCCTCTGTCGCGATGGCGTTCCGAGTGTCGTCGCACCGGCGGAATGCCGGGCACGGTGGGACGAGTCTGCGGCCGGTAGGTTGAGAAGCGAGGTTCCGTCAGGGCCGGAGCGCGCAAGCTTCGACTCTCATTATCCGACGCAAATCAACATCACCACGCGCCGAGTATAGCCAGGCCACGACGGGGGATCAATCCTCGAATCACCAGTGTTGATGCTGGAAATCTTTACACAACTAAACGGAGAGCACACGCAAGTTCATGCGTGGCCGATGGGGGCACGCGCGAACGTTGGGTTCGTGCGCGGACGAGGCCGGCCGAAAGCGGCCATCCCGAAAAACGTCGGGAGCGGGGGAACGCGAAAGAGGCCCGCGGAGCTCAAGCTCCGCGGGCCTCCCGCGCGTCGTCCCGGCCGTTCCGGCTAACGCGCTACCCTACCGCCGTTCACACCGTGAACGAGCTTCCGCAGCCGCAGCCGCCGGCCGCGTTCGGGTTGTTGAACGTGAAGCCGCTCCCCTGGAAGGTCGACACGTAGTCGATCTCGGTGCCCTGCAGGTACTGCAGGCTGAAGGGATCCACGAACAGGCGAATGCCCTGCGACTCCAGGATCATGTCGTCTTCGCCAGCCTCGTCCTCGATGTTCAGGCCGTACTGAAAGCCCGAGCAGCCGCCGGGGAGCACGCCTACGCGCAGCCCCGCCGTCTCGGCCGCGCCCTGCTCCTCGATGTACCGGCGGACCTCGGTGGCCGCCGTGGCCGTAAGAAGAACCGGAACGGCCGGTGCTTCGGTGCTGATCTCGCTCGTCTGCATTGCTGCAACCCCGCATCACAAGGTTGGTCGCGGGCAATCCAACTCCCGCTCTCGTAACGACTTGTACGCTCTCGAAACCAGCAGGTTCCGGGCCGCGGCGCCGTTGTTCAACTACTGAAGTATATGCAGACGGCGCCGAGAATCAATCCTCGGCCACTCACCCCGCCGTGATGTTGAAGCCCGCGTCCACGTACATCACCTCGCCCGTGATGCCGCCGGACAGCTCCGACGCCAGGAACAGCGTCGCGTTGCCGACTTCGCTGGGCTCCACCGCGCGCTTCAGCGGGGCGCGCTCGCCGGTGATCCGCAGCAGGTCGCGGAAGTGGGCCACGCCGCGCGCCGCCAGCGTGTTGATGGCCCCGGCCGACACGGCGTTGATGCGAATGCCGCGCGCGCCCAGGTCCACCGCCAGGTACCGCACGCTGGCCTCCAGCGCCGCCTTGGCGACGCCCATCACGTTGTAGCCGGGCACCGCCTTCTGCGAGCCGTAGTAGGTCATGGTCACGATGCTGCCGCCCTCGGGCATCATCGGCGCAAAGGCGCGGGACAGGGCCACCAGCGAGTAGGCGCTGATCTCGTGCGCGGCGGAAAAGTCTTCGCGCTGCGTTTCGATGAACGCGTTGGCCATCGCGGCCTTGGGGGCGTAGGCAATGGAGTGCAGCAGGAAGTCCAGGCTGCCCCAGCGTTCGCGTAGCGCGGCCACGAGCGCGTCGATCTGCTCGTCGCTGCGCGCGTCCAGGTCGAACACGGGCACGTCGCCCAGCGACGACACCGTCTTCATCACCCGGTCGCGCATCAGCTCGCCCTGGTAGGTGAACGCCAGCTCCATTCCCGCACCGTGCAGCGCCTGCGCGCACGCCCACGCGATGGAGTTCTGGTTGGCCACACCCACGATGAGGCCCTTCTTCCCCGCCAGCAAACCGGCGAGCGGCGAGTTTTCGGACATGGTCGGTTCCGATTGATCCGGTGAACGGAGGATGTTCGCGATTCAGTCGCGCACGGGCACCAGGGCACCGCGCGCGGGAAGCGAGGCGCGCGGGCGCCCCGGCGCCGGCGCAGGACTGGCCGGCGCTGGACGCGCAGTGCTTGGCCGAGCGGGCGTGGCGCTCCCCGCCGCGGCGGAATCCGCTTCCACCCGCGGTGCCGGGGCTGGCGCGGCTTCCGGCGTGCGCAGCCGCGCCTGCCCACCGCCCACCAGCCCGTTGATGTTGCGGACCCCCGTCACCCGCACGACGTACACAGTGTCGGGCCATAGCGGCGACGCGGGCCGCACGAAAAGCGCCTGCGCGGGAAGCGGACCACGCGGCTCGGCGGCGGCTCCCGCGCTGTCGGCACGCGGGGGCTGGCGCGCCGCGCCGGGCTGCGCCGCGGGTGCCGCGCTGTCCGAGTCGGCCGCGTCGGTCGTGTCGCGGGGGGCGGGCGGGGCGCCCACGCGCACCTCGGCGATGGCGACAGCCACGCTGTCGGAGCCCACCAAGGCCACCTGCGCGGCCGAAAGCGGCTGCTCGGGGTCCAGGTAGTCGTCCGTGCGCACCTCCACCCACCCCTGCGTGATCGTCGCCGAGCGCACGACGGGGGGCGTGGTGTCAGGGAGCAGCGTCGCCAGCCGCGCCGTGGGTGCCTGGCCCGTGGCGAAGGTCAGCCGCGCCGTGTCGCGCGCCTCGAACGGGTCCGGCCGGCCGTTGCGGTTGGCGTCTCGATAGGCGATCACGCGGTATTCGCCCTCGGGAACCTGCCGGAACTCGAAGCGGCCGGCGCTGTCCGTTCGCGTGGTGTACGTCAGCGAGTCGCGAAGGCGCACCGCGTCCACCCGCGTCTGCTGCCCCGGGCTGCCGGTGATCCGCTCG
>NZ_DATBNB010000269.1 GCF_036554565.1 Longimicrobium sp.
GCAGATGCGGATGATCCAGGTCCTGCGTCCGCTGTACCCGCGGGTGATGGTGTCACTGCACGCGGGCGAGCTGGTGCCGGACCTGGTCCGGAACGACCCGGCGGGGCTTCGGTTCCACATCCGCGAGGCGGTGCGCGTGGCGGGCGCCAGCCGCATCGGCCACGGCGTGGACATCATGCACGAGGACAGCTCGGCCGAGCTGATGCGCGAGATGGCGCGCAACCGGGTGATGGTGGAGATCAACCTCACCAGCAACGACGTGATCCTGGGCATCCGGGGCGCCGAGCACCCGCTGCACGCGTACATGGCCGCGGGCGTGCCCGTCGCCCTGTCGACCGACGACGAGGGCGTGGCCCGCTCGGAGATGTCGATGGAGTACATGAAGGCGGTGACCGACCAGAACCTGGGGTATCCCGCGCTCAAGATGATGGCGCGCACGTCGCTCCAGTACGCCTTCGTGGAAGGCGACCCGCTCTGGCGCGACCTGTCGTCGCTCACCCCCGCGGCCCCGTGCGCCCCATCCGCGGGAGGGATGCAGGGCGCCCGCTGCCGCGCCTTCGTCCGGCGCAGCCCCAGGGCCATGCTGCAGTGGCGCCTGGAGCACGACTTCGCCCGCTTCGAGACGCAGGCAGTGCAGTCGATGGCCGCGGCGCGGTAAACGGCGGAAATCCACGACAGAAAACGAGCAGCCCGCGCCGAAGCACGGGCTGCTCGTTTCTTGTGGATGATCTGCTCACCCCCGAGAGCAGTTCCCGTGTTTCTCACGCATGGGGCCGAGTTCGACCTTTCGCCATTCCTCGCGCGTCGTGTCGGCACCGGGCGCCCACTTTCGCGGCGTGCCGTCCGGACCCGGGAGCCCATCGAACCGGTCGCTCACCAGCATCTCGGCCACGTCGCCGAAATCGACCACGTCCACCCGCACCGGCGCCTCGGGCGGATCGCCGACCATCACCGTCATGCAGGTGCCGCCGACCCTGCCGACGGTCGCGGCGTGCCACCCGGGCCCAAGCTGGCGCGCCTGCACCCGCACTCGCGCGGCGTATCCCACCTCCGTCACCGTGTTCGAGGAACACCCACAGAGGAACGCGGTCAGTGCGGCCACGGCAGCGATTCGGCCGGCACGCCTGGGCAGCACAGGCATCAGCGGTTCGCCGGAACCGGCGGGTGCGCGGGTAAACGAGCTACGGCCCATCGATTGGGCGCGTCGGCATCGGCGGGAACAAAGATCACCGTGCCGCTGACGGGATCGGTTCCCACGACGAGCGAGGAAACGTCCCGGACTTCGAACCGGCGCACCCCGGCGCGGTCCTGCCCCAGCAGGTGCCATCTCCTGTCCATCGCCGCGCGCGGTTCGATGCTCTGATACGCGATGAGCAACCCGCCGTCCGGGAGCCAATCCACGTCCGCCACGATGTCGAACCGGCTCAGCCATTCCGCCTGCTTGGGGCGATCGGTGAGGGTCGCCCCGTCAGCCCCCGCTTCCGGTGCCGGGCGGAAATGGCGGGAGTTCAGGGCTACGCGGCCCGCGTCTCGTCCGTCGCGGGTAAAGAAGTAGATGGTGTCGCTGCTACCGAATGTCGCCGCGAGCGTATCGCCCCTGACTGCCGCCATCACGAAACCCATGGCACCCGCCGCTACCTTGTTCTTCTGATGGGCTGAGGGGGCAAAGAACGCGGTGGTGATCGTGTCGGCCGCAACGTTCCAGACGTGCAGCCGTGGACCATCGTCCCCGCCGTCCCCGACACCTGAAATGAGCAGCGTCGAAGCGTCGACCACCTCGAGGTCCGTCACCCTGGCCAACTTGGTTTCGGTCGTGCGCAGCACCTGTCGTCCGTCCGCGTCGAAGAACGTCAGGCGGCCCTCGCGGTCGATCGCGACGATCTCACCAGAGGGCATCCGGGCCGCCCCGGCAACGCTCCGGAACTCGCCGGGCCCGTCGCCTCTGCGCCCCGCGAACCAGAGCAGCTTTCCGGCGGAGGAATAGTGCCGGATCTGCGACTCGCGTTGGTCGAACACGAGAAACCCGCCGCGCGGGTCCGCCCGCAGCCTCGGCGTAACGTTCACGACCGCGTCATTCTCCTCTACTTCGATCGTGCGCACGGTCGCCAGGGTCGCCCCGCCGCTCCGGTCCAAGCTTTCCCGTGCAGCGGGTGCAGGCGGATTGCGGTCGCACGCCGCACCGGCCACCAGCACGAAAGCCAGGGCCGCTATCGTCGCGGCCCCAGCCGGGGTCCTCCGGTGTTGCCTCCTGGTTGAGCCGCTCACGATGATCCGCATGCGATTTCGAAGGCTGCTTCGTCGCGGAACGTGCCGATCGTCCTGGTTCTGACACCCACGTTCCGGCTGGCAAGCCGGCCTGGGCAGCAGGTCGATCTGCCCCGGAGAGCTTCCAGATCCACCGTCCGCCACTCCTCGCCGGGGGGAGCGTAGGGCGGCGTCATCGATTCGTCCCGCGTGGGCGCTAGCGGCGGCGCTGCGAATCGGGGGTGTCGTCGTCGTCGTCGCACTCGCGGAGGTGTCCGGAGTAGGAGCGGGAGTTGTCGAGCACCCACAGCCAGCATCCCGGCGCGCCCGCCTGCAGCGTGGCGTTGAACGACAGCGGGCCGTTGGCGCCGCCGCCGACGGTGCGCGCGGAGAGCACGATGCTGGCGCCCGTTTCCAGCGACACGCGGCAGACTTCCTGTCCCGGCATGATGTCGTAGCGCGCCAGCCCCACGCGCGCGATCACGTTTCCGTACCCGGCGGTGGCGTTCCGCACGCAGATGCGGGTGCGCTCCCGCTGGTCCGCGTCGTCGCCCTTCCGGAGCGAAGCGCACGCGGTGAGCGCGACGGCTGCGACGATGGCCAAGCGGAACATCCGGCCTCCCGGGTGCAAGTGCGTTTGCGTCGCCCGTGCCCGCCGCGGCGCGTCCTTACGACGGAAACTCGCTCTTCAAATACCGGCGCAGCACCAGGAAGCGGCGCGCGCCCACCACGAACCCCGCCGCACCCAGGATCACCAGCGCCAAGCCCGCCGCCGCCGCGAGCATCCCGGGAACGAACCGCGCGAGACTCGCGCCACCGGCGATCAGGGTCATCGCCGTCCGCACGTACGCCAGCAGCGTGCGTTCGTTGGCGAGCAGCGTTCGCTCCAGCGCCATCCGGTCCGGGTCACGCAAAGGCGGGTTCATGCCAATCCATTTTGCGAGGCGTGTGCCACGTCCGCGCGCCGCGATCGTGTGCTGGCATGCATCTGGCCCCGCGCCCCGGCTGACTTTTCCTGGATAGACTCCGAAGGGGAACCAATGTACGGAATGCGGCGGTGGATAGTGGTGGTTTCGATGGGCGTGATGATGGTGGGAGGGTGCGCCCCGGGCGCCCACGACGACGACGTGAACGAGCCGGAGGAGGCGGGCGAAAGCACGCCCCCGCTGTCCGCGAATGCCCCGGCGCCCCCGCCCGCCCCGGCGATGGACGCGGCGGCGGTGCAGGCCCGCGTCGACGCGCACCGCGATTCCATCCGCGCCGCGTTCGCCAAGGTGAACAAGCTGAAGTGGCGGGAGGTCTGGGGCCTGCGCCGGGACAAGAACGCCGAGCAGATCGCGCGGGCGCAAAGCCTGGGCGTCCGCGTGTCCGGCGAAGCGCAGATCGCACAGCTCGCCAGGCAGGGGCGGCTGGTGGCGCTGGAGGACAGCACGGAGTACTGGGTGCTTCGCAAGATGACGCACTCGGTGCCGTACATGACGCCGGACGGGTACGCCATGCTCCGGGAGGTCGGCAGGCGGTTCCATGCGCGGCTCGACAGCCTGGGGCTGCCGCGCTTCCGGATGAAGGTCACCTCGGCGCTGCGGACGGACGAGACGCAGGCGGAGCTGCGAAAGATCAATCCCAACGCCTCGCAGACCGTCAGCTCGCACGAGTACGGCACCACGTTGGACGTTTCGCACCAGCGTTTCGCCGCGCCCGCCCCGCCGCGTGAAGCGTCGCCCGCGGAATGGGCGCTGGAGGTGGTGATGATGGACACCATCGTGAAGTACCACGGAAAGGAGCTGCAGGCGGAGCTGGGCCGCGTGATCACCGAGATGCGGGCGGAGGGCGCGCTGATGGTGATGATGGAGGATGCGCAGCCCGTCTATCACATGACGGTCGCGCGCCGCTTCCGCGGCGCGCGATAGGGCGGGTCAGGGCCGCGGCGCCTGGCCCGACCACGGGCACTCGCGGCGCCGTGTGTCGGTGATCTGGGTGATCTGCCACCCGCCTTCCATTCGCACGAAGTGGAAGGCGTTCACCCCGCAGTGGCTGAACTGGTCGCCCAGATAGAAGGCGTAGTTCATCCACGCCGTCGCCAGGGGCCCGTCCACGCGGATCTCCACCTCCGAGATCCGCTCGTCCCACACTTTCTCGTGCGGCGTTCCCACCGCGCGGATGAACGGGTCGATGCTGTCGCCGCGCAGCATCGTGCGGCCCTCGCGGATCGACACCGACTGCAGGCGCGCCGAAGGGTGGAAGAGCGGGCGGAGGGCCGTGCTGTCGCCGGCGCGCATGGCGCCGAACATCCGGTCGACGACGGCGCGCACTTCCTGCTGCTCGGCGGTGTCCTGGGCCGCCAGCGAGCGATCGGCGGCTACGACGGCGAGCGCGAGGGCGAGTAGACGTAGGATTCGCATGGGACGTGGATGGGGAGCGGGCGGTGTGCGGCGCGAGCGCCGGGGGCGTTCCAAAGCTGATGCAGGGAGGATGGTTCCGCCAGCCCCGTGCACGAAACGAAGAGGGGCGCCACGGCCGCGGCGCCCCTCCTCATCCGATCGCATCCCGCCTACTGCGCCAGGAACGAGCGCGCGGCGGCGGCCAGCAGCGGGTCGCGGCTGCCGATGGGGGCCGAGGGAAGGTGGCCCTCGGCGATGGTCCAC
>NZ_DATBNB010000270.1 GCF_036554565.1 Longimicrobium sp.
CGCCCCCGAGCCGCCGCCCGCGTCCGCGCCGGAGCCCGTCCGCCTGCCGGACGAGCTGCCCGACGTGATCCGCGCCGCACTCGCGCCGCTGGTCGAGGCGATCCACGCCAGCCAGCAGGTGATCCGCGCCGGCCAGGCGCAGCAGAGCCAGGCCGCCGAAGCCATGCTGCGCGTGATCTCCGCCGTCCGCGCGCAGCCGGTCACGGTCGTTCAGCCGGTCGCCGCCGCGGCATCGGCCGGGGTGGGCGCCGAGGTGCCGGTCCCCGCCGCGCAGCCGGTTCGAGCGACCGCTGATGGGGGCGGCGTCACCGAGCCGGTACCCGTGGCCGCTGGTGAACAGGCCGATGCGTCGGGGGCCGAGGAGTCGCGCGTGGAAGGAGCCCTGCAGAACCTGCCCATCGTGGGGGATGGAAAACCGCTCCGGATCTGGCCGCCGGAGCCGCCGAAGCGGGGGCGCTAGCCAGCTGGAGCTTCGTACGACCCAGCGGGCGTGCAATCGAATTCTCCTCCCCCCATGGGGTTTATGGGGGAGAGGCCGGGAGAGGGGGGCGAGCGGGGCATTCGCCAGTGCCAGCCGACCGGGAGGCTCCGCCTGCACGCGCGCGCGGCACCTGCCGAAGCGCGATCGAATTCTCCCCTCTCCCGCTTGCGGGAGAGGGGCCGGGGGAGAGGGCAGCCGGGGAATGCGCCGGCAATGGTCGAAGCGCCCCGCCGCCGAGTCTTCTGCACGGGTGCCCGCTGCCGCGCCCAGGGTTGGAAGCGCCCCAGGCTAGATCCTTCGCCCCGCGAGGCAGGGTGTGCGGGCTGGTACGGTGCGCTTGGGGCTCAGGATGACAGGGTTTGGCGCTGCGAAAGGTGTTGAGGTGATGCGCCGGGCTGGCTCCCTTCCCCCGCGCAGTTTGCGGGGAAGGGCTGGGGATGGGGGGCGCCCGTCGCACGCACCACACCTGCTGAAGCACTGCAGAAAGTCTCCCGCTCTCTGGAGAACAGATGTCCGCAGACGCGAAGAAGGCCCGGCGATTCGCCGGGCCTTCTTCGCATTCCGCACTAACGCACTAACGAACTAACGCACTCATCGTCTACCGGACGACGCGGCTCTCCTGGATCACCACGCCGCGCTCCGCCAACGCCGCGATGTACTCGCGCGCCGGCATCGCCTCGTCGGGGGTCCACACGCCCGGCTTGATCTTGCCCTCGGCCTGCAGCGCGCCGGTGATGGCCAGCGAGTAGCCCGTGGTGCGCATCATGGCGGTGATGCCGGTGTCGGCGTCGTAGCGGTCCAGCAGGTCGAAGCGAAGCAGCACGTCGTCGCCCTTGTCAGTGCCCTCCACCTCCACGCGGAGCGCCACCAGGTCCGGGCTTTCCCGGTAATCCTTGCGCAGCGTGGGGCCCACCGTGGCGATGAACAGGTCGCGCGGCACCACCGGCACGCCCTTCACGTTCACCGGCTCCAGCCCGAACAGGCCGATGTCGCGCATGGCCTCCATCATCTTCGCGTGGCCGGGGTAGCGCAGCGTCTTGTACTCCATCGTGGGGATCTTCCCCTCGTACCGCTGCGCCATCGTCGACAGGCCGCCCGCCGTGTGGAAGGCCTCCAGCGTGCCGGCGCCGGGAAACTCCAGCTCCTCGATCTCCGACAGCGCCTTCACCTGCATCTGCCTGCCGTCGCGGACGACCCACGACAGCGTGGTGTAATAGTCCAGCACGCCTTCCAGGCTGTACACCACCTGGTAGTTCAGCGGCGGCTGCGGCTTCTGCGGCAGGCCGCCCACCTTGATCGTGACCTTCCGCACCACGTCCAGCTGCCGGATGCCGTGCTCGGCCAGGATGTTCACCATCCCCGGCGCCAGCCCGCAGTCGGGGATCACGCTCACGCCCGCCGCGGCCGCGCGGGGGGCTACCGCCTTCTGCTCCAGCACGATGTCGGTATTGCCGCCCAGGTCGCAGAAGTGCGAGCCCGACTCCACGGCCGCCACGCTCATCCCCAGATTGAAGTAGTAGGGGAAGGCGCTCATGGTGGCCGACACCCCCTCCATCACCCGGCGAATTCCCGTGCGGTCGTTGGCGTCAACTGCAACAGGCGTCAGCCGCCCGCCGATGTACGGCTGCAGAAACGCGGGGAGGTTGTCGACGTTCAGGTCGGCGAGAACGACGTCGTGCTCCGTGTGGGCAAGGAGGTCGTAGGCACAGGCAGAGCCCTGAAGGCCCGCCCCCAGCACCAGCATCCGCATTTGCAGGCACTCCAGAGGTTGCAGGATGGGCCGGCGCCGGCCCGGGTTGGAGAAAGGCGCGCAAGATACTGCCCCGGCGGGGGGCGCGCAAAACCACGGGCGGCGGATACGGTGTGGTGCGTCCGCAAACGAATGGATCGCGAAACGAAAACCTTTCGGATTTCGGCGCTGCGCCTATATTTTTGCCCCTGGCCGCCCCCGGCCGAATCCCCTCAAATCCATGGATCCTGACAGGAGATCGATCCCGTGGCGAAGGACGTCATTGAGATGCCGGGCGTCGTGACCGACGTGCTTCCGGACACCCACTTCCGGGTGAAGCTGGAGAACGGCCACCAGCTGCTGTGCTACATCTCGGGCCGCATGCG
>NZ_DATBNB010000271.1 GCF_036554565.1 Longimicrobium sp.
CGCCCTCTACGCTGGGGTTGGTGGCCAGCACCACCTCGCGAACCTCGCCGGCCCCCGCCCGCTGCACCAGCGGCGCCACGTTCAGCTCCGACGGGCCGATGCCGTCCAGCGGCGAAAGGCGGCCGCCCAGCACGTGGTACAGCCCCCGGTACTCGCCGGTGCGCTCGATGGCCAGGATGTCCGACGACTCCTCCACCACGCAGACCAGCGAGGTGTCGCGCCGGGCGCTCAGGCAGATGCCGCAGGGGCTGGCGTCGGACAGGTTGCCGCAGCGCTCGCAGGGGCGAACCTTGTCGCGCACGTCCACGATGCTGCGCGCCAGCCGCCGTGCGTCCTCTTCCGGCGCCTTCAGCAGGTGGAACGCCAGCCGGAGCGCCGTCTTCCTTCCGATCCCCGGCAGGCGCGAAAACTCGCCCACCAGCTCGTCGATGGCCGACAAGCGAGGCTCAGAGCCCCGGGACGGGGAAGGGAAGCTGGAAGCCGCCCGCCGCCTTGCGCATCTCCTCCTCGTACAGCGCGTTGGCCCGGTTCTGCGCCTCGTTCACGGCGGCCAGCACCAGGTCTTCCAGCATCTCCACGTCGTCGGGCTGCACGACGGACGGATCGATCTTGATGGTGCGCAGCTTTCCCTTGCCGTCGGCGGTAACGGTCACCATGCCGCCGCCGCTGGAGCAGGTGACGGTCTTGGACGACAGCTCGGTCTGGAGCTGCGACATGCGGGCCTGCACCTGCTGGCCCATCTGGAGGATCTGCTGAAGGTTGTTCATCTATCCGTACGGTCAGATTCAGACACCCGGTGAACTGCGCCTGGTGGGAGGACGGCGCAAGATCCGGCCCGCGAACAGGGCAGATCCGGCGCTCAGTCCAGGAGTTCCAGGTCCCATGCTTGTACCGCAGCCGCCAGGACCGGTTCCCCTTCCGTCAGCCGCTGCAGCCGGTCGCGGCGGGCGCTTTCGGCGGTGATGCGGTTGCCGCCCGCCTGCTGCGCCGGTGCGTCGCTCACGCCGAACGAAATCGTCACCGGCCCGCCCAGGCGGCGCGCCAGGGCGTCTTCCAGCGCGCGCCTGGCGACCGGCGTGGACAGCTGGTCTACGACCGGCGCGTTGGGGGGCAGGTCCACGCGCAGGGCGCGGGGACCGGCGAGCACCAGCTTGGCGGGCTTCAGGAACAGGCTGGCGCCCCGGGGAACGCCGTCGCCGTCCTGCAGCAGCGAGGCCCACGCCCGCCGCACCCGCGCGCCATCCAGCTCACCCGCATCGCCGTCCGCCGCGGGCGCGCGCTCGTCGGGCGGGGGAGGGAGCGCGAAGTCGCGTGGCGCGTACGCTTCGCGCGAGCGGGGCGCATCGGCGAAGACATCGTCCGGCTCCGGCGGCGGCGGCGCGTCATCGAACGACGGCGGGCCGAAGTCCACGGGTGGTGCCGGCGCACGAAACGCCTCCGGCCGCGGAACCATCGTGGGCGGCGCCTCGATCTTCTGCACCGGCGCGCTGACGGTCGTCGCGGGGGGCGGGATCGGCGGAGCGACGGGCGCCGCAGCTTCGGCGCGCGGCGGGACGACCGGCTGCGG
>NZ_DATBNB010000272.1 GCF_036554565.1 Longimicrobium sp.
AAGGAGCGCGCCCGGGTTGGAGGAGGTGAGGATGAGCGTGGTGTCCGCCGGCGGCTCCTCCAGCAGCTTGAGGAAGGCGTTGGCCGCCTCCGGGCTGGACTCCTGCGGCACCATCGCCTCGGCGTCGCCGACCACGAACACCTTGCGGCGGCCCACGGCGGGCTTCATTCCCGCCAGGCGCTGGAGGTTCTGGATGGTGCCCATGAAGTACGCGGGCGCCTTTTCGTACTGGGGAACGTGCTGCGGGTTCTCGCGCCGGGCGACGAGCTCGGCGCCGCGCGCCTCCTCGAGCTTGTCGCGCAGCTTTTCGGGGGTGGCGGCGTCGGGGCGGGGAAGGGGAAAGAACCAGTGGACGTCGGGGTGCTCCAGCCGGTCGATCATCCGGCAGTCGCGGCACTCGCCGCAGGGCGCGCCGTCCGTCCGAGCCTGCTCGCAGACCACCACCTGGGCCAGCCACATCGCCATCCGCTCCTTGCCGATCCCCGCGGGGCCGTGCACCAGGAGCGACTGGCTGAGGTTGCCCGCGCGCGCCGCGGAGGCCAGCATGGCGCGCGCGCGGACGTGTCCGTACACCGGCGGAAGAGGCATGGCGGCGGGCTAGCGGCGGCGGCGCAGCCAGGTGAGCGGGTCTACCGCCGAGCCGCCCGGCTCGCGGATCTGGAACTCCACGTGCGCCCCCTCCGGCGTTCCCTCGCCGCCCACGGTGCCGACGGTCTGCCCCTTGGTGATCTGCGCGCCGGGACGCACCATCACCTCGCGCAGGTACAGGTACAGCGAGTAGTAGCCGCCGCCGTGGCTGACCACGACGGTGGGGCCGTAGCCCTCGAAGGGCGCCGCCATCTCCACCGTTCCGCCTTCGATCGCGCGCACCGCCGTCCCCGGCGCCGCGCCGATGCCGATGCCGTTGTAGCGGATGGTGGTGCCGTTGGACTGCCGCGAGCGGCCGAAGCTATACACCACCTGCCCGCTCACCGGCCAATCCAGGTTGCCCAAGTCCGCCGTGGTCATGCTGGACGCGGCCGGCCGGCTGGGCGCGGGGGAACCCGCCGGGCGGGTTGCGGCGGCAGCGGCCGCCCGGCGCTCGCCCTCGCGCCGTCGCCGCTCCAGCTCGGCGATCAGCCCCGTCATGCGGCGCTCGTCGCGGGCCAGCGTTTCCAGGCGCGAGGTGGCCCGGCGCTGCGTGGTCCGCAACGAGGTGAGCGTCTGCGTGCGGTCCGCGCGCATGTTGGTGAGCGCGGCGTTCTCCTGCTCGCGGGCGTTGTGCAGGTACTGCATGTCGGCCAGCGACCGGCGCAGCTCCACCTCGCGCAGCTCCAGCTCGCGCGCCAGGTCGCCCACCTCCTCCACCAGCTGCCGGTCGCGCCGTGCAACCAGGTGAAGGTACTTGTAGCGGTTCAGCAGGTCGCCGAACGAGTGGGCGGAAAGCAGCACCTGGGCGGACTGCAGGGGACCGCGCTTGTAGATCTCGCGCAGCCTGCGGTTGAGCCTCTCCTTCTTGTTCGCCAGCTCGGCCTGGGTAAGGATCATCTCGGCCGTGGTGCTGTCGATCTGCCGCTCGGTCTGCCCCAGCTGCGTGCTGATCTCGCGCAGCAGCGCCGCAGACATCTGCTGCTGCTGCTGGATGATGCGGATTTCGGCCGACACGCTCCCCACGCGCCCCTGGATCCCCTGCAGCTCGCGCCGCAGCCGCTGCCGCTCCGCGCGGATCTCCTGCAGGCGGCGCTGGCTTTCGCTGATTTGCCGCCCCGAATCCTGCGCGCCCGCCACCCAGGGCAGCGCGGCGGCGGCCAGGATCAACGCGAGCACTCCCGCGCGCAGGCGGCTCATCATCACACCTGCGACAGGTGGCGGCGCACGGCCACCAGGCTGGACAGCAGCCCGAACGCCGTCCCCACGATCACCACGGCGACCACCCACTCCAGCGGCACCCACTCCACCCGGAACATGGTATCGGATAGCAGGCGGAAGGTGCCGTAGGTGAGCCCGGCCGCCAGCAGGCCGCCCAGGAGCCCGGAGATGATGCCCTCCAGCAGGAACGGGCGCTGGACGAAGCCGTCCGTGGCACCCACCAGCCGCATGATGCCGATCTCCTCGCGCCGCGCGAATACGGTGATGCGCACGGCCGTGGCGATGACGATGGCCGCCACCACGGCGAACGCCCCGCCGATGACCATCGCCACGCCGGCCGCGATGCGCCGCAGCGTGAAGATCTGGTTCAGCCAGTCGCGTCCGTAGCGCACGTCCTCGACGAACGGGTACGCCTGGATGCGCTTCGCCACGCGCTCCACCTGCTCGGGGCCGCGGTTGCCGGGCTTCATCCGCACTTCCAGCGAGGCGGGGAGCGGGTTCTGCTCCAGGTCGCTGAACACGTCCTTGAACTCTTCCATCTCGGCCATGGCCGTGGCCAGGGCTTCCGTCCGCGTGACGTAGGTCACCCGCTCAACCTCGGGGAGCTTGCGCAGCTCCTGCTGGGCCAGGTCCAGCTGCCCGGCGGTGGTGGCGTCGGTCAGGTAGGCGACGATCTCCACCTTTTCCTCCACCCGCTCGATGGCGCGGCGGATGTTGAACGCCGTCAGCCCGAACAGGCCGATGACGAACAGCGCAAAGGCGATGGCGACGACGGAAAGGCCGGTGAGCAGCGGCGTACGGCGGAAGGCGGCGAGCGCCTCGCGAAGGGCGTAGGGCATGGGTTCAGGCCCTTCCCGCCTCGACCGACGCGGCGGCCGAGTCGTAGACGATGGCGCCCTGCGCCAGCTCCACCACGCGGTACTCGGGGTGCGAGCGCACCAGGTCCAGGTCGTGGGTGGCCATCAAAATGGTCATCCCCATGGAGTTGATTTCGCGAAACAGCTCGAACACGCCCTTCGCGGCCCACTCGTCCAGGTTGCCGGTGGGCTCGTCCGCCAGCAGCACCAGCGGCTCGTTGGCCAGGGCGCGGGCCACGGCCACACGCTGCCGCTCGCCGCCCGACAGTTCGTCGGGGAACGCCTGCGCCTTGTGGCTGAGGCCCACCTGGGTGAGCAGCCGGTTGACGCGCGGCGCGATCTGGGCGCGCTTGGTGCCCGTCACCTCCAGCGCGAAGGCGACGTTCTCCTCCGCCGTGCGGTCGCGGAGCAGGCGAAAGTCCTGGAAGACCACGCCCAGCTTTCGCCGCAGCTGGGGAATCTCGCGGCGGCGGATGAGGCGCGACGAAAAGCCGGAAACGCGCACCTCGCCGGCAGTGGGCGTTTCCGCCATCTGCACGAGGCGCAGCACCGTGCTCTTGCCGGCGCCGGAGTGACCCGTCAAGAACACCAGCTCGCCCTTGTTGACGTTCAGCGTAACGTCGCGGAGGGCCGTGCCGGAGCGCGGGTATTCCTTGTAGACCGATGTCAGCCTGATCACGCGAGAAACTTCCGCGGGGGAGAACCGTGCAAGCGCGGGTGAGCACAGAATTTAGTCCGCGCTCCCCGGCCTGTCAAAACTTCGGATGGTGCCGGATCGCCATCATTCCGAACGAGCCAGCGGCGGGATGCGCCCGAGCACGGGCCAGCGCCGTTCCTGGGTGCGGAGTGTGTGGCGGATCCTTCAGTCGCTCCCGGGCTCGTCATGCGGGCTCGATCCGGCGTGGCCGCTTCCTTCAGGATGACAGACGGTGCGACGCCAGGCGGACGGCGAGGAGGATGGCTTCCTTCATGGACGACGGGTCGGCGAGGCCGCGGCCGGCGATATCGAGCGCGGTGCCGTGGTCCGGCGAGGTGCGGGGAAACGGGAGGCCAAGCGTGACGTTGACGCCAGCGCCGAACGCGGCCGTCTTGAACGCGGCCATCCCCACGTCGTGGTACGGCGCGACCACCGCGTCGAACTCGCCGCGCACCGCCCGCGTGAACACCGTGTCGGCGGGCACGGGGCCGAACGCGTCCACCCCCGCCTCGCGCAGCCGCGCCAGCGCGGGCGCCACGATCCGCTCCTCCTCGTCGCCGAAGAGCCCGCCGTCGGACGCGTGGGGATTCACCGCGCAGAGCGCGACGCGGGGAGACGGGATGCCCCACTGGTCGCGGAGCGCCGCGTGGGTAAGCGTCGCCTGGCGGACGAGGAGATCGGCGGAGAGCGCGGCGGGGACGTCGCGCAGAGCAAGGTGGGTGGTCGCCAGGATCACCCGCAGGGCGCCGCCCAGCGCGGTGCGCTCCGCGGCCATCATCATCACCACGTCCGCCACGCCGGCCAGGTCGCGCAGCATCTCGGTGTGCCCGGGAAAGTGCCATCCCCCGGCGCGGAAGGCGTTCTTTTCGATGGGCGCCGTCACCAGCGCATCCACGTCGCCCGCCAGCGCCATCCGCGTCCCGCGCTCGATGGCGGCCCCGGCAATCCGCCCCGCCGCGGCGGCCCCGTCCTCCGCCCGCCACTCGCCCACGCTCACGTCATCGGCGGAGCGCAGGAGCGACGAGGGGCCCACGAGCACGAACTGGCCGAGCCCGGAAATCTCCGGGTCGGCCAGTGCGCCCGCCGTCACCTCGGGCCCGATCCCACGCGGGTCGCCGAGAGTGATCGCGATGCGGGGACGATTCATTCCGCTGCTCTGTCGATCATCGTTACCGCCGTTCAGAACGGCTCGTCGCGCACCTTTTCGTCCTGCAGCACGCGGTACAGGTCGCGCGCGGCCTTCTTCGACACGTTCTTTCCCGGCAGCTCCAGCAGCTCCACCTCCAGCAGCCGCGAGGGGTAGCGGATGGAGATGCGCTTGCCCGCGGTGACCGCGTCGGCGGGGCGGGCGCGGCGCCCGTCCAGCGAAACCGCCCCCATCTCGCACGCCGCCTTGGCCTCGCTGCGGCTCTTCGTCAGGCAGAGCCGGTGCAGCAGAACGTCCACCCGCAGCGGCTCGGCGGTGCTCACGGGTTGCGGACGGCCACGTGCATGTCGCGGCGCAATTCCTGGATCACGCGCTCGCTCATCCGCTGCTCCTGCAGTATTCCCCGGATCCGCTCGCGCTGGTCGGCCACGGTGTACTCGCCCTGCGTCTGCCGCCCGGTGACACGCACCACGGCGAAGGCCGCGTTGGTGCCCAGGTCGATGCGCACGGGGCCCACCACCGTCCCCGCCTGCGCGCCCTCCAGCGACGTGGCGTACCCCGGGGGAAGGCGATCCAGCGGCACCTCACGCTGAAAGCGCGCCTCGTCGGGGGTGCGGTAGCGGGCGCCCAGCACCGCCATGTCGGCGCCGGCACGGACCGCCTCGGCCACGCTGTCGGCGCGCACGCGGGCGCGGTCCACGTCGGCCTGCACGATGTTCGGGCGGATGAGGATGTGCCGCGCCTGCCGCTCGGGGCCGCGCACCTTGTCCAGGCGGATGATGTGGAAGCCGAACTCGGTTTCCACCGGGCCCACCGTCTGGCCCGCGCGCATGTTGAAGACCGCGTCGTTGAACTCGCGCACCATCTGCCCCTGGCGGAACCAGCCCAGGTCGCCGCCGCGGGTGGAGCTGCCGTCCGCCGAGTAGCGGCGGGCCAGCACCTCGAAGTCGGTGCCCTCGGCCAGCTCCTTCTGCACCTGCGCCACCGTGGCCAGCGCCGCCGCGCGGGCCGAGTCGGAGGGGAGGGGACGCACGATCACCTGCTGAAAGCTCACCGAGGCCGGCCGCGTGCCGAAGCGCTCGCGGTTCTGCTCGAAGAACGCGGCCACCTCGGCCTCGGACACCGGCGCGGGCGCCATCTCCTGGATGCGCTTGCGCAGGTACCGCTGCACGATGGTCTGGTCGCGGAACTGCGCCGAAAGCTCGGCGCGGTACGTCTCCGGCGTACGGCCCGACTCAGCGAGCGCCTGCTGGAACGCAGTGGCGGAGCCGAAGCGCTCGGTGATCTCGGCGATCTGCTGGTCGACCGTCTGCGCCACCTCGGCGTCGCTCACCGTCTCGCCCGACTGGCGGGCGGCCTCCAGCACCAGCAGGTCGTTCACCCGCTCGTCCACGAGCTGGCGGACGAACTGGGCGTAGGCGGCCGGCTCCGACGGCACGGGCTGCCCCGCGGCCCGCACGGCCTCCACGGCCAGCAGGATGTCGGAGCGAAGGAGAACGGTGTCGCCCACCACCGCGATCACGCCGTCCACCAGCTCCTCGCCGGGCTGCGGGGCTGCGGGCGCCACCTGCGCCAGTGCGGGCGCGGCGGCCAGGAACGTCGCGAGCAGGGCAAAGCGAATGCGCATGGGAATTCGAGGTCCAGACGAACGGATGACGTGCCGGGGGCCCCGGCAGCAGCGCGCGGCCGGGAGCGGAAACGCCCCGGCCGCACGGATTATATCCTGTTGACCCGCTTCAGGTTCCCGGACGGCGCGCCCGGGTGGGCGCGCCGCCGGTTCCCCGCGTGTTGCGGACGGCTACTGCTTCTGCGCCGGCGCGGGCTGCGTGGCGGGCGCCTGCCCGCCCTGCGGCTGCGGAGCCTGCGGCTGCGGCTGGCCCGGCTGAG
>NZ_DATBNB010000273.1 GCF_036554565.1 Longimicrobium sp.
CCGAAGGATCTACCACGGGGCGCCTCTCCGTCCGGGCGCGGCAGCGGTCACGATACCCAAGGCCCCGGCCCCGTCTCCTGGTTCCCCCTCCCCCGGCCCCTCCCCCGCAAACCGCGCGGGAGAGGGGGGAACTTCAATCCCGATGCGACAGGGTGCCTCGCACGCGCGGGAGCCCCCTCCCCCCGGCCCCCATCCCCCGCTGCGCAGGGGAGGGGGAGACCTGAACTGCACTTCGGCTGGCCGGGCGCACCGAACTGGCTCCCTTCCCCCGCGCAGTTTGCGGGGGAAGGGTCGGGGATGGGGGGCGCCCGGCCCGCGCACCCCATCCCTCCGAAGCGCCTCTGCTTGGCTCCCGCCGGCCCTCGCGCCTCACTCGGCCACTGCCTACATTCGAACGCACAGCATCACCCATCGCCCAAGCCGCCGGTCGCGCCCATGCCGATCTCCGTTCGCCTTGCCGCCGCGCCCGCGCTGGCGCTGCTCGCCGCCTCCGCCGTGCAGGCGCAGGACCTTCGCGTTCCCGACCGCAACGCGCGGGTGCGGCAGGCGCTGGAGTACGCGCGCCAGGACGAGCCGCGCACCATCGAAGACCAGATCGCCATCTGCCAGATCGAGGCGCCGCCGTTCAAGGAGGCCCGCCGCGCCGAAGACCTGCGCGCCCGGTTCGCCGCCATGGGGCTGCGGAACGTGCGCATCGATTCCGTCGGCAATGTGATCGCGGAGCGGCCGGGCGCACCCGGCGAGCCCGTCGTCGTCATCTCCGGGCACCTGGACACGGTGTTCCCCGAGGGCACCGACGTCAGCGTGCGACGCGAGGGCACGATCCTGCGCGCGCCGGGCATCGGCGACGACTGCCGCGGGCTGGCCATCCTGCTGGGGATCGCCCGGGCCATGGACCAGGCGCAGGTGCGGACGCGTGGCACCATCATCTTCGTGGGCACCGTGGGCGAGGAGGGGGCGGGGAACCTGCGCGGGGTGCGGCACCTGTTCAGCCACGAGCTGAAGGACCGGGTGGACTACTTCATTTCCGTCGACGGCACCGGGCTGGGGCTGACGAAGGACGCCGTCGGCAGCCACCGCTACACCGTCACCTTCCGCGGCCCCGGCGGACACAGCTACGGCGACTTCGGCGTGCCGAACCCCGTCCACGCGCTGGGCCGCGCCATCGCCAAGGTGTCGGAGTTCCAGGTGCCCGCCGATCCCCGCGTGACGTTCAGCGTGGGGGTGATCCAGGGCGGCACGTCGGTGAACTCCATCGCCATGAACGCGTCGATGCAGGTGGACATGCGCTCGGTGGATGCGGGGGCGCTGCAGGCCGTGGACGACCGTTTCCAGGCTGCCATCCGCGAAGCGCTGGCGGAGGAGAACGCCCGCTGGCAGTCCGGCGAGCGGCTGACGGTGTCCGTCGACACGATCGGCATCCGCCCCGCCGGGTCGCAGCCGGCCGATGCCGCCATCGTGCGCGCGGCCAACGCGGCGGGGCGCTCGCTGGGCTTCGACGTGCCCGCCATCGCCAGCAGCACCGACGCCAACATCCCCATCAGCCTGGGCATTCCGGCGGTGACCATCGACGGCGGGGGTAAGGGCGGCGGGGCGCACTCCCTGAGCGAGTGGTTCGACACGGCGGACAGCCACCTGGGCACGCAGTGGGCGCTTCTGTTCGTCCTCACGCTCACGGGTGTGCGATGAACGTCGTGCGACTCGCGATGCTGGCGGTGGTCGCCGCGCTGGCGTTCGTTTCCCTGCGCAACCGGTACGACCTGACGACCAGCATCATCATCGTCGCCGCGGCGGGGCTTCTCGTCGCCCGCCTGCTGGCCCGCTTCGCCGCGCGGCGTCGACGGTCCGCGGGCCCCTGATCCGCTCAGCGTATCGACGGTTCAGGATGGAAGCCTCGCTCCACGCGGGGCTTTCGCCGTTCAGCGGGGCGGATATTCAGCCGGGCACGGACGGAACTTGGCTTGACCCGTCCTGTAGACTCAGGTAGAATCCGCGTTCTGCCCCGTGCCTGGTATGGAGACGAGAAAGCGAATGGCCGAGCCGCTGCCGCCGCAGTACAACCCGCAGGAAAACGAAGACGCCCTCTACCGTTGGTGGGAGGAGCAGGGATTCTTTCGTGCCGACGCGGCGTCGGAGCGCGAGCCGTACGTCATCGTCATCCCCCCGCCCAACGTTACGGCCATGCTCCACATGGGGCATGGGCTGAACAACACCATCCAGGACGTCCTCATCCGCTGGCGGCGCATGCAGGGGCGCGAGGCGCTCTGGCTGCCCGGGACGGACCACGCGGGCATCGCCACGCAGAACGTCGTCGAGCGTCTCGTCGCCAAGGAGGGCAAGACCCGGTACGACCTGGGGCGCGAGGCGTTCGTTGGACGCGTGTGGGAGTTCGTGCACGAGACGGGCGGCGTCATCCTTCAGCAGCTGCGGGCCATCGGCGCCTCGGCGGATTGGACGCGCACGCGATTTACGCTGGACGAAAGCCTGTCGCGCGCCGTCCGCGAGGTGTTCGTCACCCTGTACGAGAAGGGGCGCGTCTACCGCGGACATCGCATCATCAACTGGTGCCCGCGCTGCCTGACGGCGCTCAGCGACGAAGAGGCGGAGCCGGCGGAGACTCAGGGCAAGCTGTGGCACCTGCGCTACCCGCTGGCGGACGGGGCTGAGATTCCCGGACTGCCGCGCCTGCCGGACGGCCGCCAGTACATGACCATCGCCACCACCCGGCCCGAGACCATGCTGGGCGACACCGGCGTGGCGGTGCATCCCGGTGACGAGCGGTACGCGGCGCTGGTGGGGCGCGAGCTGGAACTGCCGCTGACGGGCCGCCGCATTCCTGTCGTCGCGGACGAGTACGTTGACCCGGAGTTCGGCTCGGGCGCGGTGAAGCTTACGCCGGCGCACGACCCCAACGACTTCGAGGTGGCGCAGCGCACCGGCGTCGCGACGCTGAACGTGATGACGCCCGAGGCGGCCGTCAACGACGAGGCACCGGAGCCATTCCGCGGGATGGACCGCTTCGAGGCGCGCCGCGCCGTGGTGACCTCGTTCGAGGAACTGGGGCTGCTGGAGAAGGTGGAGGAGCACACGCACGCGGTGCCGCACTGCTACCGCTGCGACACCGTGGTGGAGCCGCGCCTGTCCGAGCAGTGGTTCGTGAAGATGAAGCCGCTCGCCGAGCCGGCGCTGGCCGCCTCGCGCGAGGGGCGCATCCGCTTCAC
>NZ_DATBNB010000274.1 GCF_036554565.1 Longimicrobium sp.
TTGTTGGTCGCCGCCAACACGCGCACGTCCACCTGGATGGGCTTGGCGCCACCCACCCGCGTGACGATGCCCTCCTGCAGCGCGCGCAGCACCTTGGCCTGCGCCTGCAGCGACATGTCGCCGATCTCGTCCAGGAACAGCGTGCCGCCGTCGGCCAGTTCGAACTTGCCGGCGCGGTCCTCGTGCGCGCCGGTGAACGAGCCCTTCATGTGGCCGAACAGCTCCGACTCGATCAGCTCGGACGGGATCGCGGCGCAGTTCACCTCGATGAACGCCTTGTCGGCGCGGGGGCTCAGCCGGTGGATGGCGCGCGCCACGAGCTCCTTGCCCGTGCCGTTCTCGCCCGTCACCAGCACGCGCGCGTCCGTGGGCGCCACCTTTTCCACCCGGTCCAGCACCTGCCGCAGCGAAAAGCTGCGCCCCACGATCTGGTGGCGGCTTTCGATCTCCCCGCGAAGCCGCGCGTTCTCCTGCACCAGCCCCTGCTGCTGAAGCGCATTGCGGAGCACCAGCAGCAGGCGGTCGGTGTCCAGCGGCTTTTCCAGGAAGTCGAAGGCGCCGCGGCGGGTGGCCTCGACGGCGGTGTCGATGGTCCCGTGGCCGCTGATCATGATGACCACGGCCGCGGGGTCGTGCTCGCGGATCTTGGTCAGCGCCTCCAGGCCATCCATCCGCGCCATCTTCACGTCCAGGAAGGTGACGTCGGGCTGGAAGTCCTGGTAGATGCCGATGGCCTCCGCGCCGCCCCCCGCGGACCGCACCTCGTGGTCCTCGTACTCGAAGAGCTGGTGCAGGACGCGCCGGATGCCTTCTTCGTCGTCGACGACCAGAATGCGTGCCATGCGAATCGATCTGTAGTCGGTGTGATCCTGCTCGATGCGAAGCGCTAGCGCGCCAGGACCAGCTCGCCGTTCTCCACCCGCGCCGAGCCCACGCCCGGCGGAAGCTGGAACGCCACCTCGTCCTCGCCCAGCCCGGGCTCGTCCAGCCCCCGCACGCGGTCGACCACCTGGTTCAGCCGGTCGCGTGGGATGGGGATGCGCGCGAACGAGGCGGAGCTCACCTTCAGCGCGGCGCGGCCGGGCGCCAGGGTGCGCAGCGTGCCGTTCACCGCCACGTCGGCCGTGTCGGGCAGGTACGCCATCGCGCGGCCGACCTCTTTCGCGGGCAGGCGATCCTTGGGAAATCGGCCCGCTACCTGAACGGCATCGCCCGCGAACGTCACCGCAGGCAGTTCGATGTCGGAGGCGAAGCGTCCGGCCATGCGATAGCGCAGGTAGCTGGTGAACTCCACGCCGCTCAGGTGCACCGTGTCGCCGTCCTGCCGCAGCCGCTTCAGCTTCTCCTCGGCGGCGACGGCGGCCTCTTCCGAGACGGCCATCGGCACGGGCGGGCGATTCCACGGGCCGGGAATCAGGCCGCGGAAGAACCACGCTCCGCCGGCCAGCAGGGCCAGGAACACCAGCAGGAACAGCTTCCCCGCAACACCTCGACGCGCCATCCGGTCTCCCCCGTTCGGTCCGTGATCTCCGGTCGTGTTCAGCTACCCGCCCGCGGCGCCTGCGGTTCCGCGCTGGCAATCCGTGCCACGGCCGCGGCCGCGCGATCCACCTCGACCTCCGTGGTCGCCCAGCCGACCGAGAAGCGCACGGCCCCGATCGCCCCCGTGCCGATGGCGTCGTGCTGCTCGGGCGAGCAGTGGAGCCCCGCGCGCACCAGGACGCCGAAGTCGCGGTCCAGCCGCCGCGCGAGATCCGCCGCGTCTACCCCCGCAAGGTTCATCGTCACGATGCCCACGCCGTCCTCGGCCGGCGGACTGAGCAGCGACACGCCTGGGATCAGGTCCAGCGCATCCCACAGCCGCAGCTTGAGTTCGATCTCCCGCGCGTGGACGGCGGCGATCCCCCGCTCCGCCAGCCACTCCACGCCCGCCAGCAGCCCGGCGATCCCCGGCCCGTTCTGCGACCCGGCTTCGAGCCGATCCGGGAACAGCGCGGGCATGTCGGGCGCGTCGGAATCGCCGCCGGTGCCGCCCATGAACACGGGGGGCAGATCGATCCCGTCGCGAACCCACAATCCACCCGTCCCCTGCGGCCCCAGCAGCCCCTTGTGCCCTGTGAACGCCAGCAGGTCGATGCCCATGGCCTGCACGTCGATCGGCAGGTGGCCGGCGGACTGCGCCGCATCCACCAGCACCAGCGCGCCGGCCGCGTGCGCCCTCGCCGCGAGTTCCGCGACGGGTAACGCTGTGCCGAGGACATTGGTCGCGTGGGGGATAACCAGCAGCCTCGCGCCCAGCAGCGCACGCTCCGCCTCGTCCAAGGCGATTGAGCCGTCCGTCTGGCCAGCGAGCACCGTCTCGTGCACGCCACGTCCCGCCAGCGCGCGCACGGGGCGGCGCACCGCGTTGTGGTCGTACGCGGTGCGCACCACGCGATCGCCCGGGCGCAGCAGGCCCAGGATGGCGACGTTCAGCGCGTGCGTGGCATTCAGGTGAAAGGTCAGCCGGCCAGGATCGCCCGGCGCGTTGAAGAGGGCGGCCAGCGCGCGGCGGCAGCGGAAGACGATCCGCCCGGCCTCCACGGCCCGCCGGTGCCCCGCCCTTCCCGGCGTGGCGCCGATGCCGCGCAGGTAGTCGGCGACGGCATCGATCACCGGCTCCGGTCGCACGGCGGAGGTCGCAGCGTAGTCCAGGTAGACGGCGCCGGCGTCCATCAGCCGATCGCGTCCGGATCGGCGTCGATCTCCAGGTCCAGCGCCACGTAGCGGAAGCCCACCTGCTTGACGGCGGCCGCGATTTGCGCGCCCTCGTCGCCCAGCAGCCGCTCCCACCCGTCGCCGGGAACGCGCACGGCGGCGATCTCCCGCTCGTGTCCCTCCACCGATACCTCGGCGCCGCCGACGCCGTGCTCCACCAACACGCGGACGGCCTGCGCGACCCGCGGATCGTCGCTCATGCGAACGCCCCCAGCTGCACCAGCTGCCCGCCCGCCAGCCCCTCGTTCAGGGAGCCGCGGCGGTAGCCCTGCAGGTCGATCAGCACGCGCTCGAAGCCGGCGCCGCGCACGGCATGAGCGATGTCGCTCCGATGAGCGGCGACGCGGTCGATCTCGGACGGGTGAACTTCCAGCCGCGCGATCGTGCCGTGATGCCGGACGCGGAAGTCGCGGAACCCCATCGCCCGCAGCCCGATCTCCGCCTGTTCGATCTGCCGCAGGCGCTCGGGAGTGACGGACAGGCCGTAGGGAATGCGCGAAGCCAGGCACGGCGCGGCCGGCTGGTCCCACGTGGGCAGCCCCAGCTCGCGCGACCAGGCGCGGATCTCGTCCTTGGTGAGCCCCGCCTCCAGCAGCGGCGAGCGCACCGCGTTCTCCTCTGCCGCCACCGCTCCGGGGCGATGGTCGCCCACGTCGTCGGCGTTGGAGCCGTCCAGCACCGCGGCGAAGCCCCGCTCGGCCGCCAGGTCCGCCAGCCGCGTCCACAGCTCCGACTTGCAGAAGTAGCAGCGGTTGCTGGGGTTGGCCGCGTAGCGCGGATCATCCATCTCCCGCGTTTCCAGCTCCAGCCAGGGAATGCCGAAGCGCGCGGCGACCTCGCGCGCGGTGTCCTCCATCCACGACGCGATGCTGTCGCTCTTTCCCGTGACCGCCAGCACGTGTTGCGGCCCCAGCACGTCTACGGCGATGCGCGCCAGGAACACCGAATCCACCCCGCCGCTGTAGCCCACGACGACGGAGCCGCAGTCGCGGAGGATGGACGAAAGGCGGTGACGCTTGTGCTCGGGTACCATCGGCAAGGACTCGGGCCAGGAACGAACAAGGGCGCGCGGAAGATAGGCGCGCCCTCCGGTACCCCGCCAGCGCACGGCGGTCGCTCAGGGACGTGCGGAAGGCGCCGCGCGGCTGGACGCCTGCGGGTGCGCGCGGCCGCGGCGGGCGCGCCCCATCAACTCGAAGACGACCACGGGGACGGCCAACGGAATGGCGGCGAACAGGGCGATGTCGGCGATGTTCCCGGGGGGCAGCCAGTACTCGCCCCAGCGGAACGACAGGTAATCGGTGACGCCCCAGTGGATCACCCGCTCACCCAGGTTGCCCACCATCCCGCCGCAGATCAACCCCACGAACAGCCACGCCCAGCGCTGGTGGCCACGGGCCAGGCGATGGGCACGGCCAACGATCTGCACCAGCACCAGCACGGCGAGCAGCGCCGACACTACGGCCAGCACCTTGCGCCCGGCCAGCGGCAGGTTTTCCCACAACCCCAGGATCATGTAGGGATTGCGCACGTGCCAGAACGCCACACGCCCGGGCACCACCTCGCGAAAGCCTTCGAGCGGGATGGTCGACGCGATCGCGAACTTGGTGGCCCAGTCCACCAGGGCTACGGCGCACGCCAGGATGAACGCGGGGCGCCAGCCGTGCATTGGCAGTTGGTCAGACGCGCGGCGGCCGCGGCTGGCGCCGGGACGGTGCACGGTCCGTCGCTCGCCCATCAGGCGGAGCACGATGTGCTGAAGGCGTGTCGGGGCTTCGCTCACGGGGGCTCCGGAGGGCGTGTCGATTGGCCTGCGCACCCCTTTTACAAGATGCGGGCCGCACGCGGTTCCGCGCGCGCCTTGACCGGCTTGCCGCCCACGCCCGACATTGTGTGCCCTTGCGCGAACCTGGACCCGAAGGAGCTTACGTGCCCGCCGCGAACCTGTACGAAGAACTGAAGTCGAGGGGGCTGCTCTTCGACGCCACCGAGGGCGCGCGCGCCGCGACCGAGTCGGAGAAGCTGACGGCGTACATCGGCTTCGACCCCACCGCGGCCAGCCTGCACGTGGGATCGCTGCTGCCCGTGATGGCGCTCGTTCACCTTCAGCGGCACGGCCACACGCCCATCGCCATCGTGGGCGGCGGCACCGGGATGATCGGCGACCCCAGCGGCAAGACGGCCGAGCGCAAGCTACAGACGCGCGAGCAGGTGGCAGAGAACATGGCCGGGCTCCGAGGCCAGTTGGAGCGGTTCCTGGACTTCACCGGTCCCAGCGCCGCCCGCGTGATCGACAATGGAGACTGGCTCACGTCCATCTCCTTCGTCGACTTCCTGCGCGACGTCGGCAAGCACTTCACCATCAACTACATGACGGCGAAGGAGTCGGTGAAGCGGCGGCTGGAGCAGGAGGAGGGCCTTTCGTACACCGAGTTCAGCTACATGCTGCTGCAGTCGTACGATTACCTGGTGCTGAACGAGCGCGAGGGATGCCTGCTGCAGTTGGGCGGCAGCGACCAGTGGGGGAACATCACCGCGGGAATCGAGCTGATCCGCCGTGTGCGTGGCGTTCGGGCGCACGGGATGGTGATGCCGCTGGTGACCACGTCGGCCGGCGTGAAGTTCGGCAAAACCGAGGCGGGCACCATCTGGCTGGACGCGAGCCTCACCTCGCCCTACCGCTTCTACCAGTTCTGGCTGAACACCGACGACCAGGACGTCGAGAAGTACCTGAAGTACTTCACCCTGCTGCCAGTGGAGGAGATCGACGCCGCGGTGCAGGCGCACACGGCCGAGCCGCACCGCCGAACCGCGCAGCGCCTGCTCGCGGCGGAGGTGACGCGCACGGTGCACGGCGCGGACGAGCTGGCCCGGGCCGAGCGGGCCTCGGCGCTGCTGTTCGGCGGCGGCAGCGTGCAGGGGCTGAGCGCGGCCGAGATCGGCGAGGTGCTGAACGAGGTGCCCTCGAGCGACGCGCCCGCGGGCCTCGCCGACGGCGTGCTCCTGTCGGACATGGTGATGCAGGCCGGCTTCGCCTCTTCGCGCGCGGAGGCCCGGCGGCTGATCGCGGGCGGCGGCCTGTACCTGAACGACACGGCGCGCGCGGCGGACGACCGGGTCACGCGCGAGGATGCCATCGAGGGCCAGGTGATCGTCCTCCGCAAGGGCAAGCGCAGCTATCACGTGATCCGCTGCAATCCCGCGTAGACCACGGTTCCAAGACGGAAT
>NZ_DATBNB010000275.1 GCF_036554565.1 Longimicrobium sp.
AGGTGGGATCGGTGACCGTGCAGGGCCCCGCCCGCGTTACGGCGTGCGGCGTGCCGACGGCGCAGGGGCAGGCCACTACGGTGGCTGCCGCCGCCGCCGACCGTGAGTTCCTGGCCTTCCGCAAGGGGCTGGCCCCGGACGTGATGGGCGAGTACCGGCCGCCGCAGGTGGAGGGCACCATCCAGCGCTACGCCTCGCTCGTGGCCGAGCGGCTGGTGCTGCAGAACGGCCTGGCCCGCCCCCGCAGCTGGACCGGCGCCCAGCGCGACCTGCAGGCGCTGGACGTGATCCGCGGCGGCCACCCCGAGATGGCGGCCACCTACCTGGTGGGAGACCAGCTGGGTGCGGGCGCGCCGGAGCCCGACGGGTGGAGCGTGTTCTACGTGGCCGACTACGAGCAGCGCGCCGGCTACACCCCCGTGTACCAGGAAGTGCGCGACTACGACAAGACGGGCAAGGGCGCGCCCAAGCTGGTGGACCACCTGAACTGGAACGCCACGGGCCAGCACGAGATGCTGGTGCAGGTGTTCGGCGTGCGCGAAAGCTGGTACGAGGTGATCTCGCGCGACCGCGGCACCTGGCGCAAGGTGTGGGAGGCGCCCCGCTGCGTGGAGCAGCCCCCCGTAGCCCGCAGCATCGGCGCGGCCGAGCGCACCAGCCAGCAGCCCTGACCGATCTGGGTCGACGGAGTGCAAAAGAGAAGGGGTGGACGCGGATCGCGTCCACCCCTCTTCGTTTTCACCCGTCAGAGGAACCGGTCCGGGTGCGACGGGAGCGATCGCCGCGAGTGATATACCCGGGATATCGTTACTTCCCGGCCCTCAATCCGGTAGATGACCCGGAACGGCGGTACGATGACTTCTCGCCAGTCCGGGTCTTCCCAGCCGGGTACGGCGCGGCCGGAACGCGGGAATATATCGAGTCTTTGTACCCCTTTAAACAACTTGGCTACTAGCGGACGGCTGCTGGCGTGTAAGTGGCGGGCAGTGTAGTCGTGGATGTCGAGGAGGTCACGGATGGCGAGATGCGACCACCTTACTCCGTACTCCACGTCGAGACCAGTGCTTCGACCTCCGCCTGGCTGTACAGGCGTTCGGTCGCGGCGGAAATGGCTCCCTGCCGGACTCCCGCGATGACGTGGCGGTTGTACTCATCCTCGGAAAGGTCGGGCACGTCCTCGAAGCGATGCCGCAGCGCATCCTTCTCGGCCTGCTCCGGATCAGCGGGGTTGCCGAGCGGCATTGGCACGGACAAAGCGCTACGCGCCATCGCGAGCCGTAGCTCCCACTCGGAGTCGCTGACGTAGTTCGCCGCGCGGTACGCAAGCATCCCCCGCACGATCCGCTCACGCAGGCGGTGCCAGTAGGCAAGCTCCGCCGGCGAGAGGCCGGCGGGCGGCTGCTCATCCAGGAGCAGGTCCTGCTCTTCCATATGCATGGGGGACATGGCGAGCCCTTTTCGCTGGCGACGGTGCGAAACCGTCCGCAATATCGGCGAAAGTGCTCACATCGCACAAGCCGGTAGAACGCGCCACCGGCCGGTCAGGACCGCGGAAGAGTGCACTGCAGGAAGGTGGCGCGGCCGGGCACCGTGCGCTGCCCGCCCTCGCTGGTGAGCAGGACGGTGCCGTCCGACTCGATGGCCACGGCCTCGCCCTGCGGCTCGCCGACGGGCGTCAGGTCCATGGCGAACTCGGGGCGGCCGGCGCCCAGCAGCTCCGCCGTGCGGTACAGCGCCAGGCGGCCGTAGCTCCTCACCGCCACCCAGCGCCCGTCGCGGCTGGCCCCTGCCCCGGTCACGCGGTCGCCGGGCTGCTCCGGCTCCGGCGCCAGCTCGCGCACCCGCACCAGGTCCACCGGGCCCGGCTGCAGGGGCGTGGGCCAGCGGTAGAGCTCGATCGGCTCCTTCTGCCCCTTGCCGATGACGTAGATGGAGCCGTCGGGAAGCACGAACAGGGCTTCGGCGTCCTGGCCGCCGCCGGGAAAGCGCGCCTCGAACCGGTCCGCGCGCGCGGTGGCCGCCTGGTCCACGGAGGGAAGCGCCACGCGGTACAGCGCCACCGGATCGTTCTTCCTGCGGCGCGCGCCGCCGATGTCGGCGATGTAGGCGCACTGGCCGCCCTGGCAAGGGCCCACGGCCAGGTCTTCCCAGTCCTGGTTCTTGGCCCCTTCCACCTGCAGCGTGCCCCGCGCCCTTCCGTCGCTTCCGATGGCGTACAGGACGGGGTCGTTCCCCGAGTCGTTGTGCGTCCAGAAGACTTCGGGGTCGACGGGATCGAAGGCGGCGCCGCTCGTTTCGGTGACGTCGCCCGGCATCCCCACGTCGCGCCGGGCGATCCGGCACCACTCCCCCGCATCGTCGCCGCCGGCGGACGCCTGCCGCGCATCGCCGCATCCGGCCACGGCGGCGAACGCCAGGGCCGCCGCCCACCGCGCCCGCATCGATCGCATCCCCATCTGCCGTACGTTCATCCGGATCACACGTCCGCGGTGATGATGGCGCGGCGCTCGGGGCCGGAGCGGGCCGGCGCTCCCTGGCGCGGCGCCGGCTGCGGGCGCTGGTAGTAGGTGCCGTCAGCGCCCAGTTCCCACAGGTCCGGCCGGGCCAGGTCCTCGTCCAGGATGCCGTCCAGCCGCGCGCGGTGCCCCGGGTCGCGGATGGGGACGGCCACCTCCACCCGCCGGCTGAGGTTGCGCGTCCGCCAGTCGGCCGAGCCGATGTAGTACTCGGGCTCGCCGCCGTTCTCGAAGCGGAAGATGCGCGCGTGCTCCAGGTGGCGGCCCAGGGCGCTGTACACGCGGATGTTCTCGGACAGCCCCACCACGCCGGGGCGCAGCGAGCACATCCCGCGCACCAGCAGGTCGATCTGCACCCCCGCCTGCGACGCCTGGTAGAGCGCGGCGATGATCTCGCGGTCGGCCAGGCCGTTGAACTTGGCGCGGATCCACCCGCGGCGCCCCGCCGCGGCGTGCTCGGCCTCGCGCCCGATCATCTCCACGAACCGCCGCCGCATGGTGTACGGCGCCACCAGCAGGTGGCCGAAGTCGGTGGGTGCCGCGCCGCCGGTGAGGCCGTTGAACACCTCGTTGAGCTCGGCGGCCAGCGCGGGGCTGGCGGTCATCAGCCCCAGGTCGGTGTAGAAGGTGGCCGTCGACGCGTTCAGGTTGCCAGTGCCGATGTACACGTACTGGCGCAGCGCGTCGGACTCGCGGCGCACCACCAGGGCGATCTTGGCGTGCACCTTCAGGTCGGGCGCGCCGTAGATCACGTGGATGCCAAAGGAGCGAAGGTAGCGCGCCCAGTGGATGTTGCTTAGCTCGTCGAAGCGCGCCGTCAGTTCCACCAGCGCCACCACCTGCTTGCCGGCCGACGCGGCGCGAGTGAGCGCCTCGACGATGCGCGACTTGGTGTTGGTGCGGTACAGCGCCAGCTTGATGGCCAGCACGTCGGGGTCTTCGGCGGCGTCCACCACCAGCCGCTCGACGGTGGCCTGGAACGAGTCATCGGGAAACGACACCAGCACCTCGCGCTCGCGCAATTGCTCGAACACGGTGCGGCGCGGGTCCAGCGGGGTGCGCGGCGGGGGCGCGGGGGGAAAGTGAAGCCCCTCGGCCTCCACGTCGGCCAGCTCGCGGATGCCGCGCAGGTCCACCAGCCCGGGCACCTCGTACACGTCCTGCTCGCCCAGGGCCGAGACGATGCTGGGCGCCTCGTACTGCAGCTCGCGCAGCAGCATGGCGCGGACGACGCCGGGCATCCCCCGCTCCACCTCCAGGCGCACGACGGGGCGGAAGCGGCGCTTTCGCACCTGCTCCTCTACCGCGTGCAGGATGTCCTCCACCTCCTTGCGGTCCAGGTGAAGCTCGGCGCTGCGGGTGACGCGGAACACGCGGGGAGATTCCACCTCCAGCCCCGGGTACAGCGCGGGAAAGTGCTCGCGGATCACCTCCTCGAGCGCCACGAACCTCCGGCTGTTGGGAAGGTGGATGAACCGGTTGACGCCGTCCGGCAGCTCCACGATGCCCAGCCGCGGCTCGCCCCCGCGCGGGTCGCGCACCAGCCCGGCCAGCGCGGGGCGCAGGTTGCGGATGTGCGGGAACGGGTACCCGGGGCCGGCGGTCAGCGGCATCAGCACGGGAAGGGCGTCTCGCTCGAACC
>NZ_DATBNB010000276.1 GCF_036554565.1 Longimicrobium sp.
CAGGGGATCACGCACCTCTACCAGACGGCGGCGCTCTTCAACCAGCATGTGCGCGAGCAGGTGGACGTGTACGCCGGCCTGCGCCAGCTGGTCTTCGGGGCGGAGGCCGTGGGGACGGAGAGCGTGCGCCGGATGCTGCGCGAGGGGAAGCCCGCTCGCGTGCTGCACGAGTACGGGCCGACCGAGGCGACCGTGTGGTGCACGCTCGAAGAGGTGGAGGAGGTGGCGGAGGACGCGCCCACGGTGCTGATCGGGCGGCCGATCCCGAACGCGCGCGCCTACGTCCTGGACCCGGCGGGCGAGCCGCTCCCGGTGGGAATCCCCGGGGACCTGTGCATCGGGGGCGAGGGCGTGGTGCGGGGCTACCTGGGTAGGCCGGGGCTGACGGCCGAACGCTTCGTCCCCGACCCGTTCGCCGCGGAGCCAGGCGCGCGGATGTACCGCACGGGCGACCGGGCGCGCTGGCGGGCCGAGGGAAAGCTGGAGTTCATGGGCCGCCTGGACGACCAGGTGAAGATCCGCGGCTTCCGCATCGAGCCGGGCGAGGTGGAGGCGGCGATCGCGGCGTACCCCGGGGTGCGCGAGGCCCGGGTGATGATGCGCGAGGACCAGCCCGGCGACAAGCGGCTGGTGGCGTACGTGGTGGGCAGCGTGGACCCCGACGGGCTGCGCGCGCACCTGCGCCAGGGGCTGCCGGAGTACATGGTGCCGCAGGCCGTCGTCGCCCTGGACCGGTTGCCGCTGACCCCGAACGGAAAGGTGGACCGCAAGGCGCTGCCCGTGCCCGAGTACGCGGCCGGCGCGGAAAGCTACGTGGCGCCTCGCACCCCCGTGGAAGAGGTGCTGGCGGGGATCTGGGCGCAGGTGCTGGGGGTGGACCGGGTGGGGGTGGAGGACGACTTCTTCGCGCTCGGCGGGCACTCGCTGCTGGTGACGCGGCTCCTGGCGCGGGTGCAGAACGCGCTGGGCGCCGTCGTGCCGCTGCGCGCGGTGTTCGAGGGGCCCACGGTGGCGCAACTGGCCGCGCGGGTAGAGGAGGTGCGCCGCGCCGGGCTGCCGGCGCTGCCGCCGGTGGTGCCCGCCGCGCGCACGGGGGCGCTGCCGCTCTCCTTTGCGCAGGAGCGGCTCTGGTTCATGGACCAGCTGGAGCCGGGGAGCGCCGCCTACAACGTTCCCGTGGCGGTGCGCCTGGGAGGTGCACTGGACGTGGCGGCGCTGGAGCGGGCGCTGGGCGAGATCGTCCGGCGCCACGAGGCGCTGCGGACGGTGTTCGCCGAGGTGGACGGCGCGCCGGTGCAGGTGGTGGCCCCGGCCGGCGGATTCGCCCTGCCGGTGGAGGACCTGTCGGGGCTCGGGGAGGCCGATCGCGAGGCGGAGGTCAGCCGGCGCGCCGGCGAAGAGGCGGCACGGCCGTTCGACCTTGCGGCGGGCCCGCTCTTCCGCGCGGCGCTGCTGCGCCTGGGCGCCGACGAGCACGTGCTGCTCGTGGGGATGCACCACATCGTGAGCGACGGGTGGAGCATGGGGGTACTCTTCCGCGAGCTGTCGGCGCTGTACGCGGCGTACCGCCAGGGCGGGGAGTCGCCGCTGCCGGAACTGTCGGTGCAGTACGCCGATTACGCGGTGTGGCAGCGCGAGCAGTTCGCGGGCGAGGTGCTGGACAGGCAGCTGGCGTACTGGCGGGAGCGCCTGGCCGGCGCCCCGGAACTGCTGGAGCTGCCCACCGACCATCCCCGCCCGCCGGCGCAGACGTACCGGGGCGCGATGGTTCCGGTGCAGCTCCCGCTGCAGCTGCAGGAGCGCCTGCAGGCGCTGGGGCGCAGCGAGGGCGCCACGCTGTACATGACGCTGCTCTCCGCCTACCAGGTGCTGCTGTCGAAGTATTCCGGGAGCGAGGACGTGGTGGTGGGGAGCCCCACCGCCGGGCGCACGCGCGCGGAGGTGGAGGAGCTGATCGGCTTCTTCGTCAACACGATGGTGCTGCGCACCGACCTTTCGGGAGACCCCAGCTTCCGCGAGTTGCTGGGCCGGGTGCGCGAGGCCACGCTGGGCGCGTACGAGCACCAGGAGCTTCCCTTCGAGCGCCTGGTGGCCGAGCTGCAGCCGGAGCGGTCCCGGAGCCACGCGCCGATCTTCCAGGCGTCGTTCACGATGGACGACACGCAGGGCACCGGCAGCGGGCTCGCGGAGCTGAGCATCCAGGGAGTCGGAGCGGAGCTCGGGGTCGCCAAGCTCGATCTTGCCCTGACGCTCCTTGCGACCCCCCACGGCCTGCGCGGCGGGGTGACCTACAGCACCGACCTCTTCGAGCGGGGCACCATCGAGCGCATGGTGCGGCACCTGGAGCGGGTGCTGGAGCAGGCCGCCGCGAACGCCGACGTGCGGCTCTCGCGGCTGGAGCTGCTTTCGGCCGAAGAGCGCGGCCTGGTGGTGGAGGAGTGGAACCGGACCGACGCGGAGTATCCGGCGGACCGGTGCATCCACGAGCTGTTCGAAGGCCGGGCGGCGGAGACGCCGGACGCGGCCGCGGTCCGCTTCGCCGGCGCGGCGCTCACCTACCGCGAGCTGGACCACGCCGCCAACCGGCTGGCGAACCACCTGCGGCGCCGCGGGGTGGGCCCGGAAACCCGCGTGGGCATCTGCCTGGAGCGCGGCACGGAGCTGGTCGTTTCCATCCTGGCCGTGCTCAAGGCCGGCGGCGCCTGGGTGCCGCTGGACCCGGCGTACCCGGCGGAGCGGCTGAATTTCATGCTCGCCGACTCGGGCGCCCGGCTCCTGCTCACCCGCCGTCCCCTGCCGGAGGGGCTGGCGCCGCACGCCGCCGAAGCCGTCTTCCTGGACGCCGAGCGCGAGCGCATCGAGGCCGAGAGCGCGCAGCCGCCCGCCGCCGGCGTGCTCCCCGAGAACTTGGCGTACGTCATCTACACCTCCGGCTCCACCGGCCGCCCCAAGGGCGTGCTGGTGCCGCACCGGGGACTCGCCAACGTGGCCCGGGGGCACGCCCGCGACCTGGGGGTGGAGGCCGGCGACCGGGTGCTCCAGTTCGCCTCGCCCAGCTTCGACGCTTCGGTGTTCGAGATGGTGATGGCCCTGGCCGCCGGCGCCACGCTGGTGCTGGGAACGCGCGAGACCCTGGCGCCGGGACCGGACCTCGTCCGCTTCCTTCACGACGAGAAGGTCACCGTCGCGACCCTGCCCCCCTCCGCGCTCTCCGTGCTGCCCGTGGAGGAGCTGCCGGCGCTCCGCACGCTGCTGACCGCGGGCGAGGCGTGCACGGCCGAGCTGGTGGAGCGCTGGGCCCCGGAGCGCCGCTTCTTCAACCTGTACGGGCCCACCGAGGCCACCATCTGGTCCACCACCGCGGCGTGCGCTCCGGGCGGCGGGCGGCCTCCCATCGGCCGCCCGGTGGCCAACACCCGCGCATACGTGCTCGACAGGCGTGGAGAGCCGGTGCCCGTGGGTGTGCCCGGCGAGCTGTACGTGGGAGGCGCCGGCGTAACCCGCGGCTACGCCGGCAGGCCGGCGCTGACGGCGGAGCGCTTCGTCCCCGATGCGTTCGGAGCGGCGGGAGGGCGGTTGTACCGCACGGGCGACCGGGTGCGGTGGTCGGCGAGGGGCGAGCTGGAGTTCCTGGGGCGGGTGGATGCGCAGGTCAAGATCCGGGGCTTCCGGATCGAGCCGGGCGAGATCGAGGGCGTGCTGCGGCGCAGCGAGGGAGTTTCAGAAAGCGTGGTCGTGGCCCGCGACGACGTGGCCGGTGAGAAGCAGCTGGTAGCCTACGTGGTGGGCAATGTGGACGCGGGAGCCCTGCGCGAGCACCTGCTCCGGGAGCTCCCGGAGTACATGGTGCCGTCGGCGGTGGTGGTGCTGGACGCGTTCCCGCTGACGCCGAATGGAAAGCTGGACCGCAAGGCGCTGCCGGCGCCGGACTTTGCCCCCGCCGAGGAGGGCTACGTAGCGCCGCGCACACCGACGGAGCAGGCGCTGGTGGAAATCTGGACGGAAGTGCTGCACCTGGACCGGGTGGGGGTGGCGGAGAGCTTCTTCGAGCTGGGGGGCCACTCGCTGCTGGCCACTCTGATGGTCGCGCGGGTGCAGCAGGTGTTCGGTATCGAGGTGCCGGTGCGCGCGATCTTCGACGAACCCACGATCGCCGAGATGGCCGTGCGCGTAGACGCTGCCCTGGAAGTGATGGACTCCGAGCTCGCCCAGGTAGACGCGGGGGAGATGGCGGAGATGCTCGCGCTCCTCCGCCGCTCCCCGCTCGCGTGAGCTTCCACGATCGCTCCGTCGTGCGTGCGCGAAGGCTTCGGCGGAGGTGAAGGTGCCGGCCGCCTCCGCCGGGCGGAATCCACCCGCGGCCCCGGCGTTTTCCCTCGTCCGGCCGGTTTGGCGGGGGCGAGGGATCGTACGTGTTTCAAACACCTTGCGTTACTCGTACTGGTAGATGATGAACTCCGCCGCGACTCTCGACGAACTGACGCCGGCCGAGCGCCGGGAGCTCCTGAAGATGGCGCGGGCCCGCAAGCTGGTGGGGCACCTGTCGGAGCTTCCGCCGATCGAGCCCGCGCCCCGGGACCGCCCGCTGCCGCTGTCCTTTGCGCAGGAGCGGCTCTGGTTCCTCGACCGCCTGGAGCCGGGAAGCACTGCCTACAACGCTCCCACGGGGGCCCGCCTGGCGGGTGCGCTGGACGGGCCGGCGCTGGAGCGCGCGCTGGGCGAAATCGTGCGGCGTCACGAGGTGCTGCGGACCGTCTTCGCCGAGGTGGACGGCTCGCCGGTGCAGGTGGTCCAGCCGTTCGGCGGCTTCGTCGTGCCGGTGGAGGACCTGTCGGGGCTGGGCGAGGCGGAGCGCGAGGCGGCGGTGGGGCAGTGGGTCCGGCAGCAGGCGGACCGGCCGTTCGATCTGGCCGCGGGACCGCTCTTCCGTGCGGCGCTGCTGCGGCTGGGCGACGAAGACCACGTGCTTCTCCTTTCGATGCACCACATTGTCAGCGACGGGTGGAGCATGGGGGTGCTGCTGCGGGAGTTTTCGGCACTGTACGCCGCGTACCGCGAGGGGCGTGAGTCGCCGCTGCCGGAGCTGCCGGTGCAGTACGCCGACTACGCGGTGTGGCAGCGCGAGCAGTTCACGGGCGAGGTGCTGAACCGCCAGCTGGCGTACTGGAAGGAGCGCCTGGCGGGAGCCCCGGAGTTGATGGAGCTGCCCCTGGACCGTCCCCGCCCCCCGGTGCAGACGTACCACGGCGCGTCGCTGCCGGTGGAGCTTTCCCTGGAGCTCCAGGAACGTCTCCAGGAGCTGGGTCGGAGTGACGGAACGACGCTGTTCATGACGCTGCTGGCTGCCTTCCAGGTGCTGCTGGGCAGGTACGCGGGCAGCGAAGACGTGGTGGTGGGAACCCCCATCGCCGGACGCACGCGGGGGGAGGTGGAGGGGCTGATCGGCTTCTTCATCAACACGCTGGTGCTGCGCACCGACCTCTCGGGAGACCCGTCCTTCCGCGAGGTGCTGCGGCGGGTGCGGGAGGCGACGCTGGGCGCTTACCAGCACCAGGGGCTTCCCTTCGAGAAGCTGGTGGCCGAACTGCAGCCGGAGCGGTCTCTAAGCCACTCGCCGCTCTTCCAGGTGATGTTCACCCTGCAGGAGGCGGGGGGTGGAGGAAACGCGCTTGCGGGGCTGAAGGGCGGCGGCGTCGATACCGCGACGGATCTCGCGAAGTTCGATCTTTCCCTGACGCTCGCGGCCACCCCCTTCGGCCTGCGCGGCGCGCTGAACTACGCCACGGACCTGTTCGAGCGCGGCACCGCCGAGCGGATGCTGGGCCACCTGGCGCGGGTGCTGGAGCAGGTTGCCGCGGACCCCGACGTGCGGCTCTCGCGGCTGGATCTGCTCGGCGAAGCGGAGCGCGCGCGGGTGCTGGAGGAGTGGAACCGCACGGAGGCGGCGTATCCGGCCGAGTCGTGCATCCACGAGCTGTTCCAGGCGCAGGCAGAGCGCACGCCCGATGCTGAGGCCGTGGTCTTCGAGGATCGCTCGCTCACCTACGCGGAGCTGAACGCGCGGGCCAACCGGCTGGCGCATCACCTCCGCACACTGGGCGTGGGCCCGGATGCGCGCGTGGCAGTCAGTGTCGAGCGGAGCCTTGAGATGGTCGTCTCGCTCCTCGCCGTGATGAAGGCGGGCGGGGCGTACGTGCCGCTGGACCCCGCTCACCCGGCCGAGCGGCTGGAGTACATGCTGGCCGACAGCGCGCCCGCGGCGGTGGTGACGCAGAAGCAGTTTTGGGATCGATTCGAGAACACGAGCGTCACGGTGCCGGTGATCGACCTGGATGGCGCGGAGTGGACCGACCAGCCCGCGGCGGACCCGGCGATCGAGGGATTGACGCCGGCGCACCTGGCGTATGTGATCTACACCTCCGGCTCCACCGGCCGCCCCAAGGGCGTGGCCGTCCCGCACCGCGGCGTGGTCAACCTCCTCCGCTCCATGCGCAAGACGGTGGGGATGGAGCCCGCGGATCGCCTGCTCGCGGTGACCACGTACGCGTTCGACATCTCCGTGCTCGAGATGTTCCTGCCCTTGCTCCACGGCGCGGCGGCCATCGTGCTGCCACGGGAGCGTGCCGCGGACCCGACGGCACTGGCGGAGGCCATCCGGGCGTACGCGCCCACGGTGATGCAGGCCACGCCCGCCACCTGGCGGATGCTGGTGAGCACGGAGTGGGACGGCGCGCCGGAGATGCGCGCGCTCTGCGGCGGCGAGGCGTTGCCGTCGGATCTGGCGTCGGCCCTGCGGAGCCGTGTGGGCGGGCTCTGGAACGTGTACGGGCCTACGGAGACGACCATCTGGTCGACGGCCGAGGCGGTGAGTGGCGATTCCGCCGGTGCCAGTGTGCCGATCGGGCGGCCGGTGGCGAACACGCGTGTCTACGTCCTGGATGCGGCGGGCGAGCCGGTGCCAGTGGGCGTGGCGGGCGAGCTGTACATCGGGGGTGCCGGCGTCGTGCGCGGCTACCTGGGGCGGCCGGAGCAGACGGCGGAGCGCTTCGTGGCCGATCCGTTCGGCGGCGAGCCGGGGGCGCGGCTGTACCGCACGGGCGACCTGGCGCGCTGGCGGGCGGACGGGACGATGGAGTTCATCGGCCGCACCGACTTCCAGGTGAAGGTGCGCGGCTTCCGCATCGAGCTGGGCGAGATCGAGGCGCGGCTGGCCGAGCACGCGGACGTTCGCGAGGCGGCGGTCATGGCGCGCGAAGACGTGCCGGAAGACGTGCGGCTGGTGGCGTACGTAGTGGGCGAAGTGGACGCGGAGGCACTGCGCGAGCACCTCTCCTCCGCGCTGCCGGAGTACATGGTGCCCGCCGCGTACGTGCGGCTGGACGCGCTGCCGCTCACCCCGAACGGCAAGCTGGACCGCAAGGCGCTGCCCGCGCCCGACGGAGACGCCTTTGCTTCCCGGAAGTACGAGGCGCCGGTGGGCACGATCGAGGTGGCTCTCGCGGAGATCTGGGCGGAACTGCTGAGAGTGGAGCGGGTGGGCCGCAGGGACAACTTCTTCGATCAGGGCGGCCACTCGCTGCTGGCGCTGCAGGTTCTCTCGCGGGTGCGGCAGGTGCTGAACGTGGAGGTGCCGCTCGGGGAGATGTTCCGCTCCCCGGTGCTGGCGGACCTCGCGCGCGCCATCGAGAACGCCGCCCGCACCGAGCTGCCGCCGATCGAGCGGGTGGACCGTGGCGGACGGCTTCCACTCTCCTTTCCGCAGCAGCGGCTCTGGTTCCTGGAGCAGCTGGGCGATCTCGGGAGCACGTACCACGTCACCACGCGGATGCGGCTGCAGGGAGAGCTGGACGCCGG
>NZ_DATBNB010000277.1 GCF_036554565.1 Longimicrobium sp.
CTGCTGCGCCCCAGACTGCCCCGCCGACGCCGCGAGCAGCCAGCCGGCAACCTCCACGGGAAGCTGGTCGGAACCCGCCTCGCGCATCAGCACCGCCACTTCGCCCCCCACCCGCTCACCCGCCAGGGAGCGCACGTACAGCGCGTACGCGCGCACGGCCCGCCGCTCCGCGGGCCCGTACCACCGCGGCATCCGGTTGTCCACGGTGCGCGTGTACCCCATCGCGCGCTGCATCATGTCGTCGGGCACGTCGTAGCCCCGCTCGCGCATGCGCACCAGCGCGTGGGTCACGTGCACGCTCACGTACGGCCACGACTCGCGCTCGGTCCGCCAGAAGTTCCAGCCGCCGTCGTGGTTCTGCATCCGCCGGAGCGCCTGGATGTCGCGCGCCACCGAATCCGCCAGCTCCTGCGCAGGCGGCAGCCCCTCCGCACGGAACTCGGTGAGCACGTCGCGCAGGGCGGCCACGGCCAGCAGGCGCGAGGCGATCTGCTCCGAGCCCTGGTACGGGTACTTGACCAGGTACAGGAACGCGTCCGTCAGCTCGTGCAGCGCCGTGGACGAGGTGCTCACCTCCAGCCCGCCGAAGCCGGGAAGCACGTCGTTCTCGTCGATCTGCAGCGGCAGCGTGGCGGCGCCCTCGGTGAAGTTGCCGTACGTCGCGAACGCCTCGGCTGTGGCCGGCGTGTAGACGGGCAGGCTGACGAACGCCGCGTCCGAGCGGCTTCCCGACACCGCCGCCACCTGCACGTGCGCCGTCCCCGCGCGCACCGCCTCGCCCGGAATGCGCACCTCCACGCGGTCGTTCGCGGGCACCGTCACGCGGCGCCCGGGCTCGGTGAAGGCGATGCCCTCCGCGCGCGCGGCCACGTCCACCGTCATCGGCTGGCCGGTCTGGTTCTGGATGACGACGGCGAACTCGAACCGGTCGCCGAAGTTCAGGAATCGCGGCGCGGACGGGCGCACCATCAGCGGCTGGCGGACGGTGATGGACGACTCGCCCGCCCCGAACCGCGCCAGCCCCTGCGCCGCGACGGCCATCACGCGATAGCGCGTAAGGCTGCTCGGCAGGGTGAACGGAACCGTCGCCCGACCGTTTGCGTCCGTCCGCACCACGGGCGTCCACACCGCCAGCGGGTTGAAGTTCGTGCGGATGGCGATGGCGGGCTGCGGCGCCCCCGGCGGCGGCGGCGCCTCGACCGCGGGAGGAGGAGGGAGATCAAGGGACGACGCCCCACGGATCCGCACCTGTTCGGGGGCCGCCCTGCGCTGCACCTGGCCGCTCACCGCCCCGACGACGACGCCCTCGAGCATCAATGTCGCCGGGTGCATCACGATCTCCACCTGCACCGACGCGTCCCCGACCATCACCTCGCGCGACGCGGAGCCCATCCCCACGCGCGACACGGTGATGGTCCGCGGCCCGGCGGGCACCCCCACCAGCCGGAAGGCACCGGCGGCGTCCGTGGTCGTACGCAGCTGGGTCCCCGCCGCCATGACCAGCGCGCCGGCCACGGGCTGGCCCTGGGGGTCGCGGACGCGTCCGGCGACCACCCCGGCGCCGCTGGTGCGCTTGAGCACCAGGGGGTGAAGCCACGCGTCCGTGGCACCCTCGTCCCACGAGGGGTGAAAGAGTTCCAGGGGATCCTGGAACCGGTACCCGGTGAGCGCCAGCACCGCCTCGTCCACCACGGCCAGCGCCACCTCGGCGCCGGGCACGGGGCGGCCCTGCGCGTCGGTCACCTGCACCGACACCGAGGCCGGGGCGTCAGGGACGAGGACGGAGTCTGCCGGGAGCGGCGTCAGGGTGAGCGAGCGGCCGGTGGGCGGCACCCGCAGCAGCGCCGACCCGGTGGCGAAGTCCGTCCCCCGCGAGCCGGGGATGGTGTCCGAAGCGCCCACGACGTCCAGCTGCACGTGGATGTTGGGGATGTCGGCCTCGGTGAGGGGAACGGACAGCAGCAGCGTGGACGAGTCGGACGCCACCGTTACGGTGCGGACGATGCCGGCGCGGCGCACCGTCATCACCCCGCGGGCCGGCCAGAAGGGAAGCTGCACCAGAATGCGCGCCGTGTCGCCCGGCGCGTACACCTCGCGGTCGGGAAGCAGGCGCACCTGTCGGCTCGCCCCCATCTGCTGGCCCGGCTGCGGCGGCATGGGATCGCCGCCCGAAACCCAGACCGACACCTCGGTGCGCGAGGGGCGGCCGCGCTCGTCGGCCACGTCGGCGACCAGGCGGTACCGCCCGCCTTCGGGCGTGGGGAAGGTGCAGGTGCGGGGGTTCACCGCCGAGACGAATTCGCACACCACCGTGTCGCGCGCCACCTCGCCCCAGTCGCCGCCACGCTGCACCCATGCCATGCGCTCGGCGCGAACGCGCACCGGCCGCCCCGCCACGGGCTTGCCGTCCAGGTCCACCACCATGCCCTCCATCCGGATGGGCTCGCCGCGCGACTGCCAGTTGCGCGCGGTCCGCACCCCCACGTACACCTCGGCCG
>NZ_DATBNB010000278.1 GCF_036554565.1 Longimicrobium sp.
CGTTCTCAGGCAATCTGCGACCAGTGTAAGCAGGGGGTCGAGACCCGTTTCGAGTACCGGACGTACTCCTTGGAAAGCCCCAAGATCGACGTCGAGCACGTGCTCGTGGCAGTGTGCACCACATGTGGCGGGGTGGCCGCAGTTCCGTTTCAGTCCTCCCTCAAGCTCAAGGAGGCGCGCGAGTCCGGAGCAAAGAGCGATTGAACGATCACGGGTTGTCGGCCCCCGACGCCCCATTTTGCCGCCCCATTCCCGGTTTTCGTGCAACCGCCCCCGCGCGGTCACCGCGGCCCCGGTGCGGAATCCAAAGCGCCGGCGCGGCTCTCGGCGTGCCCCGGCGCTGACGGCGCCCAAGAACGATTTCTGCATCGCCGGATGCACCGTGATTCATGCACCCGGCATCTCCCCGACCGAGCTCGCGCTCCTCATCCGCGAGAGCGGCACCTGCGCCGCCGCGTTCCGCGCCCTGCTGGAACCGCTGCGCGAGGCCGCGCTCGTCCACGCCGCATGGTGGGTGGGGCGCGACGGGCGCGAAGCGTGGCCCGAAGGCTCCGCGCCCCCCGCCGCGCTCGCCGCCCGGGCCACCGCCGGGGCGGGTTCGACGGCCCCCGAACTCAGCCCGGACGGGTCAGACAGCCTGGTCCTGGCGCTGGGCGGCGGCCTGGGCGGGCTTGTGCTCTTGGGCAGCCCCGACGCATTCGGCGAGACGGAACCCTGGGAACGGGTGCGGACGGCGCTTCACGCGGTTGCCCTGCGAGACCGCGAGCGCACGCAGGTGGAGGCCGAGCGCGAAACCCTGCTGCGGCGTGCGGAGGAAAGCGAGGCCCTTCACATCCTGGGACTGGCGGCCAACCGCACCTTGGACCCCGACGAGGTGCTCAGCCTGGTCGCCCGCTTCACCCGCACGCTGCTGGGCGCGCACTACGTGACCGTCAGCACGCGCGAGGGCGACAACGTGCGGACGATGGCGGCGGTGGGGCTGCGCACCAACGCGCCGGTGCTGGACGACGACCCGTTCGCCCGACGGGTCATCGAGGCCGAGAACCCCATCTCCCTCGGCGGCACAGACGGCCCTTCGCCCGCCGAATACCCGTTCCACGCCGGCGAGCAGATGCAGGCCGGCCTCGGCGTTCCGCTGGCGCTGTTCGGAAGCACGTTCGGCGCGCTGGTCATCGGCTATCGGCGCGCCTACCAGCCGGCGCCGCAGGACACGCGGCTGGCGCTCACCCTGGCCGGGCACGCCGCGGTCGCCATCTCCAACGCCCGCCTTCACCGCGCGCTGGCGGAGCGGGGCGAGGAGCTGGCGCACGCGCTGGACGAGCTGCGCGAATCGTCGGGAGCCAAGGAGCGCTTCTTCGCGTCCATGAGCCACGAGCTGCGCACGCCGCTGAACGGCATCCTGGGCTACCAGGCGCTTCTCCTGGACGGACTGGCGGGCGACATCCCGCCGACGGCCCGCGTCTTTCTGGAAAAAGCCAGCACCGCCGGCCGCAACCTGCTGCGCATCGTCGACGACATCCTGGATTACGCCAAGATCGAGGCCGGCCGCGTGCAGCTCACCATCCAGCCCGCCGCCGTGCGCGAGCTCGTGGAAGACGCGGCCGCCACGCTGCAGCCGGTGGCGGATGAAAAGGGCGTGCGCCTGTCGCTGCAGAAGCCGCCGTGCGCCTCCGTCATCGGCACGGACGCGGCGCGGGTGCGGCAGATCCTGGTGAACCTGCTTTCGAACGCGGTGAAGTTCACCCCGGCGGGCGGCGAAGTGTCGGTTTCCGCCGAGGCGCTGGGCGGCGGCGGCGTGGAGCTGCGGGTTCGCGACACCGGCCCGGGCATCGCGCCCGAAGACCAGCAGCGCATCTTTCACGAGTTCGAGCAGGTGCGCGGCACGCGGGGAGGCACCGGGCTGGGGCTGCCCATCTCCCGCAAGCTGGCGAAGATGCTGGGCGGGGACCTGGTGGTGGAGAGCCGGGTGGGCGAGGGCTCCAGCTTCATCGTTCGGCTGCCCGCCGCCGCGCCGGCGGGCACGCCGATTGCGAAATGAGCGGCTCGCGGTAAACGGATTGTTTCCTCCAGCAGGCAGTCGGACGATGTACACGCTCCGGACTACGCTACGCTTCGCCCTGCTCGCCGCCCTGGCGGGCGCGGCGGCTTCGTGCGCCGACAGCCCGGCCGCGCCCCCGGCGCCGGCCGCTTCGCTGGCGCGCTTCAGCGGCGCGAGCCCGCTGGAGTGCCCGGTCGCCACCGCCACCAGCGCCACGGCCACCATCGGGGCGCTCGGCGGCGTACTGGAAGCGGGCGGCCACCGGGTAGTCATTCCCGCGAACGCGGTGCTGTTCCCCACCAGCTTTACCATGACGGTGCCGGCGTCGCGGTACGTGGAAGTGGATGTGAAGGCCGCCGGTCTGGAGCACTTCGAGTTTCTGCAGCCCGTGGTGCTGTCGCTGAGCTACGCGCGCTGCACCCGCACCGACATCGACCGGGAAAGCCTGCGGATCTACTACGTCGATTCCGACACGCGGGCGATCCTCGAGGACAAGGGCGGCGTCGACAACAAGCTCACCCGCACGGTCACCACGGTCACGGACCACTTCAGCGGATACCTGATCGGGCAGGGCCGCAGCGGCGACTCGGGCGCTGACGGCAGCAACTGACATCCCAATGGGCTGCGAACATGGGGCCCTGCGGCAGAACGTCGCGGGGCCCGTTTTGTCGGTGACGACCATCCCAATGCCGATGAGTTCATGACGGACGACACGGCCGCGCTGCAGGCGCAGGCGTCCAGGCTGGAGCGGGAGGGCGACTGGCCGGCCGCCGACGCGGCGTACGCGGCGGTATTCCACGCGTCGGTCCGCGGCGGCGACATCGCCTCCGCCGCCGACGCGGGGCGCGGGCAGGCGCGCATCCGCCAGCAGGAAGAGCGCTGGGAAGAGGCCGAGGAATTGGCAGAGCTCAGCCTGGAGCTGGCCGAGCGCAACGGGCTGCGGCAGGCGGCGGCGCGGGCCGTCAACACCTGCGCCGCCATCCGCTACTTCCAGCGCCAGTACGAGCCGGCGCGCACCCTGTTCGAAGCCGCGCTGGAGCGCGCGCTGGACGTGGGAGACGACGCGCTGATCGGCTGGGCGTGCCTGAATTTGGGGGTGGTGGCCAACATCCGCGGCGACCTGCGCGAGGCCCGCACGCGCTACCTGGAGGGGATCGGCTCGTTCGTACGGTCGGGCGACAAGCAGAACGCCGCCCTGGTGTACAACAACCTGGGGATGGTGTGCGCCGACCTGAACGAGTGGCTGGAGGCGCAGGTGTGCTTCGAGCGGGCCATCGAGATCGCCGGGCGGATGTCCGGCAATCCCCTGCTCGCGCGCATGTACGCCAACCGCGCCGAGCCGCTGCTGCGCCTGCGCAAGGTGCGCGAGGCGCGCGAGTCGCTGGACCGCGCCGAGCAGCTGGCCCTGCGCGTGGGGGCGCACGGCGCGCTGTCGGACGTGGCGCGCTTCCGCGGCATGGTTTCGCGCGCCGAGGGCGCCTTGGGCGACGCCGAAGCGCACCTGTCGCGCGCCATCGAGATCGCCCGCGATGCGGAGCTGGAGCTGGAAGAGGCCGAGGCCCTGCGTGAGATGGGCGACCTGCAGCGCCTTCGCGGCCGCGAGCACGAAGCGCGCACGTCGCTGGAGCGCGCCCGCGAGCTGTTCACCCGCATCGGCGCCGACCGCGACGCCGAGCGCGTCGCCGAGATGCTCTGGGAAGACGAGCCGGTGGCGGCGTAGCGCTTCCGATGTGTCTGTGGGTATGCCGTCACTCAATCGAGTGGCGCATCCATGTCAACGTGCATGCCCGCCACCAGTCGCTCCGCCCGCGCAAGGATGTCCACGGGCAACGGCTGGATACCTTCTGGGCACTTGATCATGTCACGCTCGATGAGCGAAAGGAATGCGCTGAGCACGGGCTCGTGACCTGACCCCCACCATCCTCGCTCCCGAATGCACGCACCAGCAGCACGCCATCGCCGATGCATTCCGCTTCTACGTTGCCGTTGAACTCCGGATGTGCATCGAAGAGCGCAGACTCGAAAACAAACGACATCGAGTGCCCGGTCCTGCTGATGCGTCCTTTGTATGGCATCCCGGCCCCTTCGTTTGATGGATCAATCAGGCCGCAAGCGTAACTAGACGCACCTGTGGGTCAAGGCCCATCGCCCTACGGCTCTGTCCGTCCGGATCGATCACTTGGTCGTAGGCGGGCGGAACCATCCGGCCCGGCACGGGGGTATCTCCAGGAAACGCCCGTGTCCCCCGCTCTGATCCAACTCGCTGCCATGGCGTAATTTGGGGAACGGATCGTGCTCTTTCCCGCGGGTGGCAGCGCGTGGCGAGGCCGAACGCCGGGCCTCTCATGCCGGGAACGTGCGCGTTCCTACTCGCGGTTTCGTGGCACCCAATGATCCAGCATCGCTTCGCACCCGCCCTGGCGGCCCTCGTGGGTCTTGCAACCGGCCTTGCAATCAGCAACGCCGCGGGCGAGCACTCCATCCTGTCCAGCGTTCCCACCGTTTCGGAGCTCACGCCCACCCTTCCCGCCGACCCCATGCCCGCGTTCAGCAACGCGCGGATGGCGCTCGCGGTGCGCGAGGCGCAGCGGATGGTGGAGGACGGGCGCCCGTGGGAGGCGTGGAAGGAGCTGCGCCCGTTCGTAAAGAACCCGGAAGACGCCCCTGAGCAGGCGGTGCTGCTGGCGGCGCGGGCGGCGGCGGGGTGGGAGGGATGGACGCAGGTGCGCCGCCTGCTGAACGGCCGCGACTGGCTGGCGCAGCGCGCGGGCGGCGAGGGGCTGTTCCTGCTGGCCCGCGCCCACGAGGCCAAGGGCGACTGGTCCGCCGCGGCCGACGGCTACCGCCGCTACGCCAAGGTGCGCCGCGCCCCCCGCCAGCCCGAGGCGGCCGCGCGCCTGGGACGCGCGCTCGGACGGCTGAACGACCCGCGCGCCGCGGCCGATGCGTACGGCGAGGCGGCGCAGGCGCTGGGGCGCGAAGGCGACTGGCTGCGCGTCCTCCAAGCCGAGGCGCTGGCCATGGCCGGGGA
>NZ_DATBNB010000279.1 GCF_036554565.1 Longimicrobium sp.
ATGTCGCACAGCACCGTTAGGCCAAGGTGATGGTGGTGAGCGTGGTGACGTCGCCCGTGTAGCCGAAGGTGCCCTCCACTGCCTCGCCATCGGCGGCACCGGTGAGGGGGCAGCTGTCGATCTTGGCCGCGAACTGGAAGACCTTGGCGCCGGCCGCCGTCCCCTTGGGGCACACCTGGAGATGGACGTCGCTGCCGTTGGCCCACGCCGTCTCGGCGATCGACTGCCCATTGGTGTCGCCATCGTCCCAGTCATAGCCGATGTCGCCGGACAGGGTGCGATCACCGGCGATCAGGGCTTGTCCGCCGAGCCACTTGCGGACGGTGCCGCCCTCGCTGCCGCGGTCCATCCCCCAGTCGCGCACGTAGCCGATGTTGGTGAACACGCCCCCGCTGGTGGTGCTGATCCGCACGCGGGACAGCCCTGGATTGTTCGGAGCAGCCATGGTTCAGCCTTTCGCGTTGTCGGTGGTGGACTTCTTCTCGGCAGCGGCTTCGGGGGCGTCGCCGTTGGACTGCGCCACCGCGCTCCCAGCCACGACGGCGGGCGGACGGCTGGTGGACTCGTACTTCATCTCCTCCGCCTTCTCGTTGTCGGGCACCTTCTTGGGCGTGCTCATCCTGGATCTCCGGGCTGGGGTTCGTCGCTGCCGAGGTAGCGCGGCGTGCGCGTCTCGGTCTCGGGCTCGTCCTCCTCCGCGTCGGGCAGCAGCGCCCCCATCTCGACCGCGGCGGCGATGCGCTCCAGAGCCTCGGCGATGCGCTCCATCAGGTCCGTCATGCATCCTCCATCGCGATGAATCGCCACCGGGTGATCGCCTGCCGCCATCCGTCCGCCTCTGCCTGCGTTTCCTCGAACTCCCACCGCGCATGCACCGTCCCGTATCCGTCCACGGACAGCGGTTGCCTAAGCGCGAGCGTGAGCTGCCGTGCCAGCGTCAGCACCTCGGCGTTACTGCGGGTTGGGCTCTGCGCCCAGCTGTGCGCCGTGAGCGTCATGGTGGCACCGTACCGCCCCAGCGTGTTGCGGGGCACCCCAGTGCTGTTTCCGATCACCACGTAAGGGGACGCCTCGCCCTGCGGCGCCTCCCCGTCGTAGATCCGGTCGCCGACGAGGGCGACCACGGCGGGCGTCGCGAGCCATCGCGCAGCGACCGCGACCTGAATCGGCCAGGCGCTCACTCGGCCACGTCCTGCACGGTTGCCTGCATCGCCCGGCGGAGACGCGCGACGTGCGGACCGCTCTCTTCTTCGAGGCTCGGGTAAAGCCACGGCTGCGCCGGGAGGGGCCCGCCCCCCTTGCCGTGGCTCCGCGTGCCGAACTCCAGAAACCGGAGCCAAAAAGTCCGACGGGAGTGCGTCACGAAGCCGCGCGTGCCCTGCTTGTTCACCCTCCGCCGGATGCTCGCCGCGCCCTTCCCGGTCCTACGCTTCACCCGCGCCTTGGCCTTGGTGTAGACGGCCTCAGTCGTTTCGGTGATGGCCTCGCGCACCCTTGTCTGAGTGGCAGGCGGCAGAGCCCTCAGCAGCTTGCGGCGCAATTCGGGCATGCCCGAGATGTCCACCGACTTCATCCGCGCCCCAGATCGGCGTGCCATCAGCCCACCTCCTCGACCAACATCACCAGCCACCGGCGCCGCCCCTCCGGGTCAACCGGCGGAGCGATGTTGTAGACCTTCCCGCCGATCACCGCCCTCATGCCCGGGTTGATCCCCGCGTTGTGGCGGACGGTGATGCGGTGCGTCAGCGTGGAATCGGTCTGCATCGCCTGGATGCGCTCCACGCCTGTCAGCCCCTCCACCTGCGCCCATGCCGTGTGCCAGTCGGTCCATGTGGTCGAGCTGCCCCCGCCGGGCGCCGGGGCCGTTGCGCTCGTCTGGAAAAGGACGCGGTGGCGCAGGTCCCCCGCGCCGGGTTGCCGGAACGCCATCACCCCACCTTGGGGAGGGCGTGAAGCCGACACATGGACTGCACCGCCGCGGGGATCGATCCGTTCTCGCGGTTCTCGTACAACTGGCCGATCAGGAGGAGCATCGCCTGCACGAGGGCACCTGGCTCCGCGCCGAGGGCGAACCCGGCGACGTAGCGCACGACGACACTCCCGCCGTGCCGGACCGCCGGCCACGACTGCCCGTACGCCAGCCGTACCCGCCCAGGCCGCGACGCCGCGTCCATCTCATAGACCGATCCTCCCAGCGTCTGCTCCACCCCGGCGGCGTCCACGTACGTAACCGACTCCACCGACACGAGCGGGGGATACGGCAGTTCGATGAACCCGCGCGACGGGAACGCGTCCGTCGTGTACTCCACGGTCCGGATGGGGAGGGCGAGCCAGGTGCGCCCTTCCACGACCTCCCTCGCCGCCGTGATGAGCCCCGCGATCAGCTCGTCCTCGGAATCATCCGTGACGCGCAGATGCGCCTTCG
>NZ_DATBNB010000280.1 GCF_036554565.1 Longimicrobium sp.
CGAAACCGTCCATGCGAAGTACGACTGGCATAGGATAATCCTATCGTTAGGTTTTGTAAAGGCTCTTCTTCCGGGGCCGGCTCACCACGCCGGGTCCGCAGCGAGGAGGGCGAGTGTGGCGTCCGCGTCCTGCGGGCGGGAAAACAGGAATCCCTGGGCGGCGTCGCAGCCCAGGGTGCGCAGTTCGGCAAGCTGCCTGGCGTGCTCCACGCCTTCGGCCACCACCTCCAGGCCCAGCCCCTGCGCCAGGGCGACCACGGCCGCCAGCACGCGCGCGGCCCGCCCGTCCACCGCCGCCACGAAGGAGCGGTCCACCTTCACTCCGTCGATCGGCAGGCGGTGAAGGGTGGAAAGCGACGAGTAGCCGGTGCCGAAGTCGTCCATCCACACGCGCACCCCCAGCGCCCGCAGGCTGGCCAGCGTGGCGGCCGCGGCCTCGGCGTTGTCGATCAGCACGCTCTCCGTCACCTCCAGTCGCAGCCGCGAGGCGTGGATCCCGCTCTCCTCCAGCGCGCGGCTCACCTGCCCTGCCAGGTCCAGCTGCGCGAACTGGCGCACGGACAGGTTCACGCTCATGCTAAGCTCCGCCGCGGCGGGCAGGGCGTCCGTCCACGCGCGGAGCTGGCGGCAGGCTTCCGACAGCACGCGTCCGCCCAGCCGCACGATCATCCCCGTTTCCTCGGCCGAGGCCACGAACTCGTGCGGCGCCACCCATCCCCGGTCTGCGTGCCACCACCGCGCGAGGGCCTCCATCCCGCAGATCCGCCCCGACTTCAGCGACACGATGGGCTGGTAGTGCACCGTCAGCCCGCCGCGGTCCAGCGCCCGGCGCAGATCGCTTTCCAGCCGCAGCCGCGAGAGGGCGCGGGCGTGCATGGCCCGGTCGTAGACGGGGTGCACGATGCCGATGACGCCCACGACGGAGCCGTCGGGCCCGCGGTGCGGCCAGTACTGCGCCCACATCCACCCCGAGCGCACTCCCGGCACCGTGTAGCGTCTATCCGGCAGCGACACCGTTTCGCCCGCCAGCACGCGGCGGAGGACGCGCTCCAGCCCTTCCTCCCGCAGCCCCGGATACACGTCCAGCGCGTTGCGGCCCAGCACCTGTGCGGCGGAGAGGCCCGTCGTCTCTTCCATGAACCGGTTCCACACCAGGTAGCGGAAGTCGCGGTCGCACACGGCCACGCCGATCGAATCGCTTTCCGCCAGCGCCAGGAACAAGGAGTCGCGCAGGGCAGGCACCTCCCCTCGCGTGGATGGAGGCTCGATCACAGTTGTAGCCTCCCGGGGAGACACACCGAATCCGACAGCCGTGTACGCGACGGCCTCAAAGTGCTGATCCGGTCGCGCGTTGCTGGCGCTGAGGGTCGTTGCGGTCGACATCGTCGTAGCCGGTTGGGGGTGAGCCTCTGTTCGGATCGGAACGGAGTGGACGCACGATAGTGTTCACTCCGTTCACTGCACAAGCCTTTTGTAGCGAGGCCGATTGCGGTTTGTGCGTTGGCGGGTAACGAGTTGGAAGATGCGGAAAGGAGTCGAATCCACCCATTCCGAACAGCAGTGTGCGGTCGGCGCGGGGATGGAGGCGAGTTGCCGCGTCACGGGGCCGGTCTCCACGCCTGAGCGCGTGGTGGCGGTGGTGTTCGGGCGGGCGGCGCTCGCGTGGACCTTCCGGCCGCTGCTGGAGACGGCCGTCCCGGGCGCCGAGCTGTCGGATGCGGGGATCGCCATCACCGCCGCGCTGGTGCTGTTCCTGTTCCCGGTGAATCTGGCGCGCGCCGAGTTCGTGCTCGACTGGCAGTGGGCCGGCCGGCTGCCGTGGGACGTGCTGCTGCTGTTCGGCGCGGGATTGAGCCTGGCGGACGCGCTGACGCGCACGGGCGTGGCCAAGTGGATCGGCGCGGGGCTGTCGGGGCTGGGCTCGCTCCCCACGCCGCTGCTGGTGCTGCTGGTGTGCGCGACGATCGTCTTTCTAAGCGAGATCGCCAGCAACACGGTGACGGCGGCCGCATTCCTGCCCGTGGTGGGCTCGCTGGCGCTGGGCGTGGGCGAGAACCCGCTGCTGTTCGTGGTGCCGGCCGCGCTGGCGGCCAGCTGCGGGTTCATGCTGCCGGTGGCCACGCCGCCCAACGCCATCGCCTACGCCACGGGGCACGTGTCGGTGCCGCGAATGGCGCGCGCCGGGCTGCTGCTGGACCTGATGGGGATCGCGGTGATCCTCGTGGTGGCCTACACTGCTTTGCTGTGGGCCTTCGGGGTTCAGGCGGGGGTGCTGCCACCGTGGGCGGGGCCAGCGCGGTAGGAGGCGCGGGACAACGAAGCCCGCCGAGTGCGATTCGGCCGGTCCGGCGCAGTCCCCGGCTGCCCTCTCCCCCGGCCCCTCTCCCGCAAGCGGGAGAGGGGAGAACTTCGATCGAGGTTCGACGGGGCCGGTGCGTGCCGCGGCGCCCCCCATCCCCAGCCCTTCCCCCGCAAACAGCCGCGGGGGAAGGGAGCCAGCCCGGTGCTCGAGGCCGGCTGCGCGCACCTGGCTGGCCGTGCAGTCCACGCAGGCGAACGGGGACGCGCGATGGTGATCGTGCGTCCCCGTTCTCGTGTCCCCCGCGGCCGGGCTACAGCTTCGTGAAGCCGTTGACCAGGAACCCGTGCTCTTCGTCGATGGCGTTCTTCATGGGGTCGATCGCGACGCTCAGCGGCACGCCCAAGGTGGAGTCGTACAGCGCTTCGATTTCGTCGGAGCCGTTTTCGAACGCCTGCTCCAGGACGGCGAACAGCTCCTCGACGGTGTCGTAGCGCGCGAAGGCGGACAGGGGAAGGGTCTGCGGGCCGCCCTCCGTCCGCTGCACTGAAACAGGAACGCCATCCCTCACCTCGATGGTCGCCGAGCCGGCGATCATTCCGGCGCTGACGCTGACGATCATGCGGTAGTCGTCGATTCCCTGCGCGTTCCACACCTGCCGGCTCCGCTCCATCCGCGCCTCCTCGTCAGCGAGCGTAGAGTTGCCGGCACACGCGGAAAGCGCCACGACGGATGCGAGGGCGGCGGCGGTACGACGAAGCAGGTTCATGGTAGTCTCCCTGGGTGCGGGTGTCTCGTTCCGTTCATCGACCGCGTTGAGAACGACCATGGGCCGGCGAGTGTGACGGCGGGAACGGCAGCGAGCACCCAGGCTCGAGACGCGTCCGCGGGGCCCCCCTCCCCCGCCCCTCCCCGCACGGTACTGCTGTGCGGTGAGGGGAGAGCGTCATTCGAGGTTCGACAGGGTACCGGCGCGTGCCGCGGGAGCCCCCTCCCCCCGGCCCCCGTCCCCCGCTTCGCAGGGGAGGGGGAGACCCGGTCCCTTCGCCTGATCGCTATCCTTTCCACTCACGCACTCACGCACTCACGCACTCACGCACTTCCCTCATGCAACCAATCCCGCCCGCCGATCCACTCAGTATCGCATGAGAGCCGAAACGCCCGCGGTACCCGACCATGCGCTCGCACAGGCGCTTCTCCTCCGGGGGGACGAACGTGCCTTTCGCGAGCTGTACAGCCGCCACACGCCGCGGCTGTTCCAGTTCGTGCTGCGCATCGTGGGCGGCGCGGAGCACGACGCCGAAGACGTGGTGCAGGAAACGTGGATCCGCGCCACCGAGGCGCTGCCCACCTTCCGCTGGCAGGCGGCGTTCGGCACCTGGCTGACGGGAATCGGGCTGAACGTGGCGCGCGGGCTGTTGCGGAAGCAGGGGCGGTGGGAGCTGCCGATGGAGCCGGGGACGCCCGAACCCTTCCGCCCGCCGCCCAGCGACGGCGACCGCATAGACCTGGAGCGGGCGATCGCCCTGCTCCCCGCGGGACAGCGGGCGGTGCTGGTGCTGTACGACGTGGAGGGCTTTACGCACGACGAAATCGCGGAGCGGCTGGGGATCGCGCCCGGCACCTCCAAGAGCCAGCTCTCCCATGCACGCAGGGCGCTCCGGCGCATGCTGGAGCCCGTACACGAGGGACGACATGAGCACGCCTGACCTTCACGACGACGACGAACTGCCGCCGGAGCTGCGGAGCGCGCTGCACAACCTGCCGCGTGAACGTCAGCCGGGACGGCTCCTGGAAGAGCGCACCGTTCGGGCGCTGCGCGAGCACGGGGTGATCGAGGCCGCGGCGCCGCGCCGGGGGATCCGCCGCCTTCCCGCCTCGTGGCTGGGCGGGGCGGTGGCGGCCAGCCTGGCGCTGTTCGCCAGCGGAATGGCGGTTGGGCAGTGGATGGGGACGCGCGCTACGGCCCAGGTGGTGAGCGCCGTGCAGGCGGAGAACTCCCGGAACACGGCCATGCTGGTGCAGCAGACGGGGACGGCGTACGTGCAGGCGCTGTCGAAGCTCGCGACCACGCGGGACAGCGGCGCCCACGCGGCGCAGGGGCGGGAGGTGGCCGTGCAGATGCTGCGCGCGGCGGCGGACGAGCTGGTGAGGATCGCCCCGGACGATCCGGTGGCCAGCGCCGTCCTGGCGGGGTTCCAGAAGGCCGACACCACCAGGGCCGCCGCGGGCGACAAGCAGCGCGTGGTCTGGTTCTGAAATGACATCGACGAGGGGATGATCCCATGAGCACGAGATATGGATTTGCGGCGGCCGTGATGGCCGCGACGATGCTGGCGTCGGCACCCTGCGGTGCGCAGGCGGGCGGCTGTGGTGAGAACGGCCGCGGAGTGCGGGTGGCGGACCTGGGATTCACCGGGATGAGCGGGGCACCCATCTCCACGCGCATCAGCGATGGACGCGCCCACACCACGTTCGAGGGCGAGCCCCGGATCAGCGGTGCCCGGGCCAACGGGCCGCTGCGCGACGGCGACGTGCTGGTGGCGGTGGACGGGCAGCTGATCACCACGCGCGAAGGCGGACGGCGCTACTCGTCCATCGATCCCGGCGAGCGCGTGCGGCTCTCGGTTCGCCGCGGCGGGCGGGTGCAGGACGTGA
>NZ_DATBNB010000281.1 GCF_036554565.1 Longimicrobium sp.
GTGCCGCAGGCGGAGCTGTACAAGTACGCCACTGCCCTTCGCTCCCTCACGCAGGGGCGCGCCACGCACACGCGCACCTTCCACGCGTACGAGGAGGTGCCGGGCCACGAGGTGCCGCGGGTGGTGGAGTCCGCCAAGAAAGAGCGCGAGGAGCTGGCGTCCACGCGATAACGTTGCTGTCGTCTCATACAACGCGACCGGCCCCGCCTCAAGGTTCGAGGCGGGGCCGGTCCGTCGTCTTCACCGCGACAACTGTGTTCTCACGGGAACAGCTGCACCCGCGGGATGTTGAACTCGCCCTTGGTGATCGAGAGTTGCGCACGAGCCCCGGCGGACGTCCCTCCCTCGGCCTCCATCTCGAACGAGCCCTCGATGCTGCTCGCGGTCAGGGCCGAAATCGTGAGGCGAAGCGACGTGGGGCGCACGTCGACCTCGGCAGGCCCGTCTTCCCTCATCGAGAACAGGATGAGTCCCATTTCGACCGGGCACTGGCTCATCGTTGCGCAGGTGATCGTGCCCACCTTGGGATCGAGGATGGTGAATGTGATGTCGTCGTAGTATCGCGGGTCCGCGAGGGTCCTGTAGGCCACCACGGACAGGTCGTCGTCCGTACTCTGTAAGTTGTAGGCGTATGCCGCGCTGGGAGCGCCTTTGCTCGGGCCGCCAGATGCCTGGAACACGCCGGTTCGCACGCCGGAATACGTGAACCGCAGTACGCCGGCCGGGGTGCCCGGGTCGGTGGGCTTGTCCTTGCACGCGCCGAGCGCAAGGAAAACGAGGGCGATGCCCACGAAACGCTGTACAGGATGCAAGGAGGTCCCGTGCGGAGTGTGGCTGGCGCGGGGCAGATTGAATTGTAGATGGCGGATGCAGTTTACCGCAACTGCCCGGGCCGGGCCGTGGGCCTCGCGCGAGTTGCCATCGGCGGACGTCCCGCGTATGGTGTCGCCCTTCGTTTCCGCATCTCTCGTATCTGGAGGACCCATGGCCCGTTTCGCCGCGATCCGCGGAAGTGTGATGGCCCTCGCCTGCGCGGCCGCGCTGGCCGCGTGCGCCAGGGAAGCCGAGCCCACCGACAACACTGTCAGCGCGGGCTCCGCCCCGCCGCTGCCGCTGACCGTCGACAGCGCGCCCTCCATGCAGCCCCCCGTGGCCACCGGCCCCGCTGCGGACACCGGTGCCGCCCCCGCGGTGCAGACGCCCGCGCCGTCGAACGTGCCCGCGTCCAGCAACGCGGCGGCCGAGGGCGGAGCGTCCACGGCCGCGCCGGCTACGCCGCCCGCCGCCGCGCCTGCCGATACGGGGCACGCGGACCACTGAAGAACGTCTCACGCGGAGGCGCGGAGAACGCGGAGGAACGGCCGAGGGTTCTCTTCCGTTCTCCGCGACCTCCGCGCCTCCGCGTGACCCCAGCGGTTTCATGTTTGCGGAAACGCGCGGCATGGACGAGCGACGCACGAGTGGAAGCACGTACGTGGGGATTTCGGGATGGACGTACGCCGGGTGGCGGGGCGTGTTCTATCCCGAGGGGCTGGCCCGCAAGCGCGAGCTGGCCTACGCCGCGTCGCGTCTGAACACCATCGAGATCAACGGCTCGTTCTACTCCCTTCAGCGTCCCACCAGCTACCGCTCGTGGTACGAGGCCACGCCCCCCGGCTTCGTCTTCGCCGTCAAGGGGAGCCGGTTCATCACGCACATGAAAAAGCTCAAGGACGTGGAGGTGGCGCTCGCCAACTTCCTGGCGTCCGGCGTGCTGCGGCTGGCGGAAAAGCTGGGGCCCGTTCTCTGGCAGTTCCCGGAGCGGATGCGGTTCGATGAGGAGCGCTTCGCCGACTTCCTGGCGCTGATCCCCAGGACACACGAGGAGGCGTCGCGGCTGGCGCGCGGCCACGACGCCCGGCTGGACGCGCGCGCGTGGACCGAGCCCGAGCACCAGGGCACCATCCGCCACGCCTTCGAGATCCGCCACCCGGGGTTTCTCTCGCCTCGCTTCGTAGACCTGCTGCGGGCCCACAACGCCGCCTTCGTGTTCGCCGACACGGCGGGGCGGTGGCCGTACGCGGAAGACACGACCAGCGACTTCGTGTACGTGCGCCTGCACGGGGCGGAGGAACTGTACGCCAGCGGATACAGCGACTCGCAGCTGGACTGGTGGGCGTCGCGCATCCGCGAGTGGCGCACCGGGTGCCATCCCCGGGACGCCATGTGCGTGGCGGATCGGGGCGCGGATGTACCCGGGGGACGCGACGTGTTCATCTACTTCGACAACGACGCCAAGGTGCACGCCCCCTTCGACGCGCTGCGCCTGGCCGAGCGCCTGCGCTGAAAGTTCAGGAAGGAGCGGAGCGTGGGTAACCGGCCCAAGCTTCGGTGCCGCGGACGCGCACGGGACTGGCTCCCTTCCCCCACGCAGTTCGTGGGGG
>NZ_DATBNB010000282.1 GCF_036554565.1 Longimicrobium sp.
ACGCTGTTCATCAACGGCAAGAAGATCAACGACACCCCCGGCACCCGCGCCGAGTGGGAGCAGCTGATCCGCCTGGAGAGCGGCGGCGCCGCGGCCCCGGCCGCCGGTGCCGCCCCCGCGCCGGCCACGGGCGGCGCGGCCGCTCCCGCCGCCGACAGCGCCGCGTGACGGAGGCGCTGGCGGGCGACCTGCCGGGCGAGCTGGAGGCGCGTCCGCCCGTGGCGCGCATGGCCATCGCCGTGCTGGCGCTGATCGGGCTGCTGGTGGCCGCGTACCTGTCGATGTACAAGCTGGGGATGCTGGGCATCATCCAGTGCCAGATCGGCTCGTGCGAAAAGGTGCAGACGTCGCAGTACGCGTACTTCCTGGGCCTGCCCGTGGCCTACTACGGCGTGGGGGCGTACGTGGCCATCCTGATGGTGGCCATGCTGGGCATTCAGCCGCGGTTCGAGCGCGAGCGGTGGGTGGCGCTGGCGCTGTTCGGCATGTCGGCGGTGGGGGTGCTGTTCTCGGCCTACCTGACGTACCTGGAAGCGGCGGTCATCCACGCGTGGTGCCAGTGGTGCGTGGTGTCGGCCGTGCTGATCACGCTGATCTTCCTGCTTTCCCTTCCGGGGCTGCGGCAGGCCCGGTAGGGCGCGGGTTCACTGAATTTTCGGGAGCAACGAGGATGTCGCAGACTCCGGGGCAGACCGTGCGCGTGCGGCTGCTGTTCGCAGACCAGGGAACGTTTCACCCCGAAACGGTGCACGTGCCGCTGGACATGCTGTCGCGCTACGACCGGCTGGTAGACCTGCTTCGCGAGGAGGAGTCGGTTACCCGCCAACTCTTCGTAGACATGGGACGCCTGGTCTCGGCCGCGGTGATCGGGGACGACGAGCAGGACTGAGGTCTTCCGTCTCCGCATCGAAAAGGATCGGCCCTCCCCCGCGCCGCGGGGGAGGGCCGATGCCGTGAATGCGCTTGCGGATCAGGGAGCCGGCGGGGCGGGCGCGGGGGCGGCGGGCGCGTTCAGCAGCGAATCGATCGCGGCCGAGAGCTGCTCGTACGGCACGGCGCCCGTCATCATGCGCTGGCCGCCGCGGCTGCCCAGGATGAACGTGGGCGTGCCCTGGATGCCGGCCTGGGACGCCTGCATGGCGTCGCCGACGATCAGCGACGCCACGCGGTCGTTGCGGGTGCAGTCGCGGAACGCCTCCATGTCCAGCCGAAGCTCCTGCGCGAACGCCTCGAACCGCTCGGTGGCGTTCGCCTGCCCCGACCACTCGCGCTGCGTGGCGAACAGGCGGTCGTGCATGGGCCAGAACTTGTCCTGCGCCGAGGCGCACATCGATGCTTCGGCCGCGGCGAACGCCTGCGGGTGGTTGGCCAGCGGAAGGTGGATGTACAGCATCCGCACCCGTCCGGTGCGCACGTACGCGCTGTCGATGCGGGGATAGGTGGTGGTGGCGAACTCGCGGCAGTACGGGCACTGGAAGTCCGATACCTCCACGACGGTCATTGTGGCGGACGCGGAGCCCTTGTAGCGTCCGCTGTCGGCCCGGGCGATCAGGGCGGCGGAGTTCTGGCCGGCGGCGCGCTCCGTCTCGG
>NZ_DATBNB010000283.1 GCF_036554565.1 Longimicrobium sp.
TCCGCCCGACAAGCCGCGTGGCGTGGCGAGCCAGGAAGTCACCATCCGCTTCCGCGTGGACGTGCGGGGCAGGGTGCGCGAGGCCAGGCTGCTGACCAGCACCGGCAACCGGGGCTACGACGAGCGCATCCGGCGCTGGGGGATGGAGCTGCAGTTCCGCCCCGCCGTCAGCCTGGACACCAACCGGCCCGTGGAGGCGGAGACGGAGATCACCATTTCCGTGTAGCCCACGCATCGGCCCGAAACCGGAAGAGCCCGCCGCGATCGAGGATCGCGGCGGGCTCTTTCCGTTCGTGCGCCGTCCGGCTCAGGCCGCGGCGAGCACTCCGGCGGGGGACGACGTGCCTTCCATCAGCTGCGACCACACCTGCGCGGCGGCCCCGGGCTGCGCATCCGCGGCGGGGTCGTGGCGCTGGCTGAGGCGGCCGGCGTGCTCGCCCTCGCCCAGGCGCAGGAGCGCGAAGACGATGCGCTCGCGCAGCGGCCCCTCGCCCGCGGCGTCGAACATCGCCCCCAGCTGCTGGGCGGCAATCTGCTGCTGCCCTGCCTTGCCCGCGGCCTCGGCGTATTCCCAGACGCGCGCGGCGGCCTGCTCATGGCGGCCGGCGGCGATGTCGATCCAGCACAGGGTGCAGCGGGCGCGCACGGCGTCGGGATGCACGTGAAGGATCATCCGGCAGATCAGCCCGGCGGCGGCGGTGTCGCGCAGTTCCAGGTACTGGTCTACCGCGCGGCCGTACCACACCAGGGCGCGGCGGCCTTCGCCCATGCTGGCGCACAGGTCCCCGGCGCGCTTCAGCAGGATGCCGCGGGTGCGCGGCTCCGCCTTTTCCAGCGATGCTTCGATCGCCGTGAGCCCCGCCTCGAGGGCGGCGGGGAGGTCGTTCAGTCGCCGGGTTCGCACTGCTGGTCCTTCCACTTCAGGGCCTGCCGAACAGGCGGCCACGCCCGGGGGAGCGGCCGGTAGAACGGCCGGCTCCCAATGCAACGCCTGTTCCACTGATGCGGACATCCGTTGCAGTAAACGTTTGTAGAATGTTGGCCGTAGTCCGGGTCGCAGCGCCCCTAGTCAGAGCCGCCGGCGGGGAGCACTTCGTCGATCACTTCGCGGATGGTCTCGCCGCCGAAGCCGCGGCGTGCCAGGAAGCCCTGCAGCCTGCGCCGGGCCCGGTCGCGCTCCTCGCCGGGGCGCGTGCGCCACTTTTCCGCCGCGCGCAGGGCCAGCTCCCGCTCGTCGGTGCCTTCGCCTTCGAAGGTGTCGCGGATGGCGTCGCGCGCCACCTCTTCGTCCACGCCCTTGGCGCGCAGCTCGCTCGCAAGCCGCCGCGCGCCGGAGGGGCGCAGGCGCACGCGGTCGCGCACCACCGTCCCCGCGAACGCCGCGTCGTCGATCATCCCCAGTTCGCGCAGCCGTTCGATCACCTCGTCCGTCACCTCGGGCTCGTAGCCCTTCATCCGCAGCCGCCGGGCGAGCTCCACCGCCGCGCGCGGGCGCACCGCCAGCAGGTGGAGCGCGGCCTCGCGCGCCTGCCATCCGCGGTCGCGCCGCTCCACCTCGGCCAGGCGCGCCTCGGTGACCTCGTCGCCCACGCGCAGGTGGGCGGCGTGGGCGATTTCCATCGACACCCCCATGCGGAACTCGCCGTCCACGAACACGCTCACGCGGTCGGGATCGTGCTTCTGCGGCTCGATGGCGGTGATCTTCATCCGGCTCTTTCGTCGCGCTGCGGGCTTGTGTGGGCTGGGACGCGGGGATTATGCGAGCGCCATGCACAATCCGAAACCCGGTTGAG
>NZ_DATBNB010000284.1 GCF_036554565.1 Longimicrobium sp.
CCTGCGCCACCTGCCGCCCCTGGACGACACGTCGGCGGTGTCGGTGGTGGACCTGCTGGGGAACGGCACGGCGTGCCTGGTGTGGTCGTCGCCGCTGCCGGGGCACGCGCGCCGCCCCCTGCGCTACGTGGAGCTGATGGGTGGGCAGAAGCCCCACCTCCTGGTCCGCACCCGCAACAACCTGGGCGCGGAAACGCGGATCGAGTACGCGCCCTCCACCCGCTTCTACTTCGCGGACCGGCGCGCCGGGCGCCCCTGGGTCACCCGTCTTCCCTTTCCCGTGCACTGCGTCCACCGCGTCACGGTCACCGACCGCTGGCGGGAGACGAGCTTCGCCTCCACCTACTCCTACCACCACGGCTGCTTCGACGGCGTGGAGCGGGAGTTCCGCGGCTTCGGACGGGTGGAGCAGGTGGACGTGGAGTCGTACGGCGCCTTCGCCCGCGGCAACGCGGCCAGCCCGTACGTCACGGACGACGGCACGCTCTACCTGCCGCCGGTGAAGACGGTGACGTGGTACCACACGGGTGCCTCGGGGGACCGGCGCCGCATCCTTTCGCTGTTCGCGGACGAGTACTTTCCCCGCTGGTGGCAGGATGCGCGGCCGGGGCGGGCGGGCGGATTCCGCGAGCGCGCCATCCCCGAGCCGGAGCTGGCGGCGCGGGGGCTTACGGCGGACGAATGGCGCGAGGCGCTGCGCGCCTGCAAGGGCGTGCCCTTGCGCCAGGAGACGTACGAGCTCGACGTGGACGCGCTGGAGCGGGGCGAGCACCTGCCCGTCAAGCTTCTTTCCGCGGCCGCGCACGGCTACCGCGTCCGCCTGGTGCAGCCCAAGGGCACGGGCCGCCACGCCGTCTTCCTGGTGACGGAGAGCGAGTCCCTTACGTATCACTACGAGCTGGACCTGCGCGGCGCCGCGCCTCCCGACCCGCGCGTGGCGCACGCGCTCACCCTTTCGACGGACGAGTACGGCAACACGCGGCAGGCGGTGTCGGTGGTCTATCCCCGCGCCGGGAGCCACGCGGACGAGGGACTGCCGGCGGATGCGCTCGAGCGCATCCGCGGGGTGCAGCGGGAGCTCCACGCCACCTATTCGGAGCAGCGCTACACGGACGACGTTTCCGGCGCAGACGTCCATCGCCTGCGCGTGCCGTGCGAGGTGCTGACCTACGCGCTGACGGGCATCCCCGCCCCCGCGGACGGGCGATTCTACGGGACGGACGAGCTGCGGCGCCTGCGCCTGAGCGACGTGTATCCGGTCCCCCCGGCGCTCGCGGACGTCGCGATCTCCGTGGAAGAGGTTGCCTACCACGAGATTCCCGGCGGCGACGCGCCGCGCAAGCGCTGCGTGGAGCGGGTGCGCACCCTCTTCTTCGCGGACGACCTGGCCGGGCCGCTGCCTTTCGGCCAGCAGGGACGGCTGGGGCTGCCGTACGAGAGCTACACCGTGGCGCTGACGGAGGCGCTGCTGCGCGCCGTGTTCGGCGAGAAGCTCACCCCGGAGGTCCGTGCCGTGCTGGACGACGCCGCGGCGAGCGGCTACCTGGCCGGCACCGCGCTGGCGGCGCGGCTGGCGCCGCTCGATACGGCCGGCCAGCACTGGCGCCGCTCCGGCATCGCCGGCTTTGCGCCGGACGCGGCGGAGCACTTCTACCTCCCCGAGCGCTTCACGGACCCGTTCGGCAACGTCACGCGCGTGGAGTACGACGCGCTGGACCTGTTCGCGGCCTCCAGCACCGACGCGCTGGGCAACACCACGCGGGTGGAGCGCTTCGACTACCGCGTCCTGGCGCCGCGCGAGATCGCCGATCCCAACGGCAACCTCTCCGAGACGTACTACGACGCGCTGGGCCTTCCCGTCGCGGCGGCGGTCAAGGGCAAGGGCGCGGAGGGCGATACGCTGGCCGGGATGGACGACGCGCTGGCGAACCCGGAGCCCGCCGCGCTCGCCGCCTTCTTCGCCGCGCCGGCGTACGACGAGGCGCAGGCGCGGCGCTGGCTGCGCGGCGCGACGGCGCGCCACGTCTACCACTTCGGCGAAACGGTGCGCGCGGACGGCACCGTCGCCTGGGCCGCGCATCCGGCCTGCGCCTGCGGCATCATCCGAGAGAAGCACGTGGCCGCGCTGGCGCCGGGGGAGGAGAGCCCGCTGCAGGCGGCGTTCGAGTACTCGGATGGGCTGGGCGCCGTGCTGGTGAAGAAGGCGCAGGCGGAGCCGGAGGTGGAGGGCGGGCCGCTCCGCTGGATCGCCAGCGGAAAGACGGTGCTCAACAACAAGGGCAAGCCCGTCAAGCAGTACGAGCCCTACTTCAGCGAGAGCGGCCACCGCTTCGAGGAGCCGCGCGAGGTGGGCGTCAGTCCCGTGCTCTACTACGACGCGGCGGGGCGGCTCATCCGCACCGAGGCGCCGGACGGCTCGTACAGCCGGGTGGAGTTCTCGCCGTGGCACGTGGCTTCGTTCGACGCGAACGACACGGTGCTGGAGCCGGGGAACGCCTGGTTCGCGCGGCGCACGGCGCCGGCGGCATCGGCACAGGAGCGGCGCGCGGCGCGGCTCGCGGCGCTGCACGCGGGGACGCCCGCCGTCACGGTGCTGGACAGCCTGGGGCGCGAGGTCATCGCCATCGCCCACAACCGCGTGCCGGACGATGCGCCGGCGAGGGCCGGCACGCCGCTGGTGGACCGTCCCTGGCTGGACGAGCGGCACCTCACTTGGACCAAGCTGGACGCCGAGGGAAAGCCGCTCTGGGTGCAGGACGCGCGCGGCAATCGGGTGATGCAGTACATCGCGCCTCCCGTCCCCAGCGGCCAGCCCGCCGACCCCGTGTCGGGCTTCGTCCCCTGCTACGACATCGCGGGGAACCTGCTCTTTCAGCACTCCATGGACGGCGGCGGGCGCTGGTCGCTGATGGACGCGGCCGGCAAGCCGATGCTGGCGTGGGACTTCAACGAGCGCATCAGCGAGTCGGGCGCCGCCGTCCCCGAGCACCGCCGCTACCGCACGACGTACGACGCGCTGCACCGCCCGCTGGGCACGCGGCTCACGGTGAACGACGGGACGGCGGCGCTCGTAGAGCGCTTCGTCTACGGCGAAGAGATCGCCGACGCGGCGGACGCGAGGGCGGGCAACCTCCGCGGCCAGCTGTACCAGCACTACGAACAGAGTGGCCTAGTGAGGCGGCGGCGCTTCAGCTTCCAGGGACAGTTGCTGGATGCGGAACGAACGTTCTCCAGCGCTTTTCGAGCTGTCGTGATCGATTGGTCGGACGGCTCACCTACCGCCCTGCTCGAGGCCGAGCGATACGAGTGGCAGGCCGAGTACGATGCATTGGGGCGCGTGACGCGGCAGTTCGATTGGCACCGCGGAACCGGCAGCCTGGTGGCTGTTTGCGAGCCTCGGTACAACACCCGCGGACTACTCGCGGCCGAAATACTTGTGCTCCGCGCAACCAGAACAGCGGCCGGATTCACGGCGGGGACCGGTGCACAGAGGACGCTGGCCGTACGTGCTATCAGGTACAATGCCAAGGGGCAGCGAGAGCGCGTCGAACATGGCAACCGCACCGTCACGCGCTACCAGTATGATCCTGAGACATTCCGTTTGCTGCAGCTGCGCACGACGCGTCCCGGCTCAGACCCCGACTTCCCCTCCTACCACGCCGCGCTACGCGACGAGGCGGTGCTCCAGCAGATGCACTACACGTACGATCCCGCCGGCAATATTACCGAGATTTACGACGAGGCGTACGAGCCCGTCTTCTTCCGCAACCAGCGGGTGGAATCGCGAAGCCGGTACGTATACGACTCGCTGTATCGTCTCGTTGAAGCGACCGGACGCGAGAGTGCATCCGGCACCGACGCGACCATGCCGATCGAGCACGGCACGGCGGCATCCTTTCCGGTCACCGACCACGGTGCATTGCGCAACTACACGCAACGTTACCGCTACGATGCCGTCGGCAACATCACGGAAATGCGTCACATCGCCGGCTCCGCCGGAAGCTGGACGCGCCATTACGCGTACGCGGCGGACGGCAACCGGCTCCTGCGTACCTGGACCGGGAGCAGCGACGCGGACGCGGTCCTGTACCGGTACGATGGGCACGGCAGCATGCTGAACCTGGCCAACGCGCCGGTGGAATTCCATGCCCGCTGGGATTACCGCGACATGATACACTCCGTCGATCTCGGAGGCGGGGGTATGGTCTTCTATGCCTACGGCGCGGGCGAAGAGCGGACGCGGAAAGTGGTTACAAGCCGTGCTGGGGTCGTGCAGTGGGACCGCCTTTACCTCGGCGGCTTGGAGGTTTACCGACGATACGACTCGGCTGGACAAGCCGTGGAGGAGGTCGAGACGCATCGACTGCTGGATGGGCAGCGGCGCGTGCTCCTGGTGGAGGACGTTCTGAGGACCCGCGACCCGGACCTCGGCAGGGGACCGCGCTACCGCTATCAGTACGACGACCATCTCGGGTCGGTGTCCGTGGAACTGGACGAGGAAGCACAGCTCATCTCGATCGAGGCCTACCACCCATACGGGACAAGTGCCTACCATGCCGCGCGTAGCGTGGTGGAGGTGAGCCTCAAGCGGTACCGTCATACCGGAAAGGAGCGGGACGCGGAGACTGGACTCAGTTATCACTCCGCGCGCTACTACGCACCCTGGTTGGGTAGGTGGACAAGCCCGGATCCGTCAGCCATGGCCGATGGGCCGAACCTCTACGCTTACGTACTCGGCAATCCGGTCGGGGGAACCGACCCGACCGGACGTATCACGCAACAGCAACTCAACCAGCTCAACGCTGACATCTCCGCCCATGAGCAGGACGTATCCCGTTTTACCGCCCAGGTGTCCGAGGTTCAGGCGCGCGCGACCACGCTGATCCGCCAGTACAACGACGCAAGCCAGGCTTTCGCCAGCGCCCGACAGCAACTCGAATTCGAACAGGCCTCCAGCAGTCCGTCGGCACACGTGGAGATCGTGCTGCTGCGCACCATGGAGCAACGGCGTACAGAGATGCAGCAGGCGGCACGGGGACTCGGCCAAGTGGGCAGAGATCTTCGCCGGCTCAGGGGTGCGGGTGAGTCGCTGCGGGCGCGATCCGTGGCCCTGTATGCACAGGCGAGCAGGGTCCCGCAGGGGATGGGAGGGTATAGAGGAACCGGAATGCATCCGGAACAGCGCATGGGCGCCGTGATGAACCTCATCCACGGCTACGGCGCGCTCGTCACGAACCTGCGGAACTGGCATCGGGAGGTCACGATCGAGCTATCGGCTGGTGCGCGGCTCGTTCATGCCGCAATCAGACGCTTGACCGAAGGCGTGACTCTAGCCATGGCGCGAGCCGTGTCCGCTGGGGACTACTTCGTGTTCTCACTTGGCGTACAGGGGCTCGCTTATATCGGTGATCTGCTTGGCATCCGCGGGAGCCGGGGAGGCGGGAATGCCGGTGGCGGTGGTGAGGCCGGCGGCGGCGGGTCGAGCGTTAACGGGCAGGTCCGCATCGACGTCACCGCACCAACCACGCAAGCACGTCCATCGGTCCCGGCGGCAGAGGGCCAGGAGATCGAACGCGGTGAGGAGGGGAGCGATCCCGGACGCGGGCGGGCAGAGCGCCGCATCGATATAGACGCAGGGTTGCCGCCAGCGGAGTCCGACGAGGCGACGCCGGACCAGATCGCCGAGTTCTGCCGCAGCCCGCTTTCGGACTGCTACGCCGGTGAGACCTCAATATTTAGTTATCCGAGTTCGGTTTCGCCTGTGGGTCCCCGTGCCCTAGGAGCCGGTAACTCCGGAAGCAGTGTACCTGCTCGCGTACCAGCTCGAGTGCCCCTGCGCATGCCGGTGCGCATGCCGATTCGCATACCAGCCGGTGGAATGCTGTGGGGACTCTGAGTCACTCAGCTAGCTCCACCCATTACCTTTGCAGCACAACTCCTAGCAGCCAAGAAGGTGTTCATGTCGAGAGCCGATGAGAACTCCTACCACATCCGCGGGGTCGTCGTCCATCCGCAGACCGGGCAGGGGCTGGCGGGGCTCCGCGTGGAGGCGTGGGACAACGACCTGCTGATGGATGACCTCGTCGGCAGCGCCGTCACGGGCGCGGACGGGGCGTTCGAGATCGCGTTCGATCCATCATCCTTCGGCGAGCTGTTCCTGGACCGGCGGCCCGACCTGTACTTCAAGATCTTTCACGACGACCGGCTGGTCGCCAGCACCAGGGACACGACGCTCTGGAGCACCGGGACGGGCGAGACGCCGGTCGTCATCGAGGTCCCGCTCGCCACCCTGGCGTATGATCGCCCCGGCAACACGGGCACCGGCGCGCCGGCCGACGGCCCACGGCGCGTGGAGGGGCGCATCGTCTTCGACTACGGCCTGCCGGCCGGCGGGCTCACCGTGCGGCTG
>NZ_DATBNB010000285.1 GCF_036554565.1 Longimicrobium sp.
GAAGGTGGTCTCGCCGATGATCACCGCGCGGTCGTGGTCCTGCAGCGCGCCCGCCACGATCTCGGACGCGGACGCGGCGTTCTCGTCCGTCAGCACCACCAGCGGTGCATCGGGGACCACGGGTTCCGTGCGCGCCAGGACGTTCTCCGTGGGCGCGTTGCGGAACTCGGCTCGCAGGATGGACTGCCCCGGCTTCAGGAACAGGTCGCTGATGCGGATGGCCTGCTCCAGGCTGCCGCCGCCGTTGCCGCGCAGGTCCAGCACGAAGGCGTGGGCGCCGGACTTCCGCAGGCTCACCAGCGCGCGCAGCACCTCTTCGCCCGAGCTGTCGTTGAATCCCTCCAGCGGCACGTAGCCGATCCCCGGCTCCAGCATCACCGCGTACGCCACGGAGGGATAGCGGATTCGCTCGCGGGTGAACTCGTGGTGGATGGTGCCCACCCCCGGGCGATGGTAATCGACCGCGACGTTGGTGCCCGGCTCCCCGAGCAGCCGCCGGGTAACCTGGTCCACCGGCTGCCCGGTGACGTTCTCGCCCGCCGCGCCGATCACCCGGTCGCCGGGCCGCACCCCCGCGCGCGCCGCGGGCGAGCCCTCGAACACGCGGGTGACCAGCGCCGTATCGCGCACGGTGGTGATCTGCATGCCCACGCCGCCGTACGAGTTCCGCAGCGTTTCGCGGGAGAACTGCGCCAGCTGCTCGGGCGAAAACAGCTCCGCGTAGGGATCGCCGATCTGCACCAGGAGCCCGCGCGCCGCCTTTTCGTACAGCTGCGCGTCGGAGATGGAGTCGATCCCGCGCGCGGAAAGAGCGGAGATCACCTCGTGGAACATCTGCTCGCCGGGCCGGCCGCCGAGGGCCTGCAGTGCAAAGCCGCCCGCCAACGCGGGAAGCAGCAGCGCGGCGGCGAGCGAGCGGCGAAGGGAGCTGCGGCGCGGCTGGTCGGCGGCGGAAGCGCGGGGCATCCGGGTCTTCATCAAGGGCGATCAGGCATTCGGAAAATGGCGTCCCGCAGGTACACCGGACGTAGGTGGTTGATCCGGCGTTGCCAGTTGCTTCCGGACTGGTTCCCGGAAGAACTTCGGTTACGTGTCGATGGCGGCGCGACGACGGGCGCCCCCCATCCCCAACCCTTCCCCCGCAAACTGCGCGGGCGAAGGGAGCCAGTGCCATGCGCTACGCGGGATCCGGCGCACTCTGCAGGCGACCCGCACGAGCCACAGTGCGTTTCTATCGAGGCCGGCGCATTCCCCGGCTGCCCTCTCCCCCGGCCCCTCTCCCGCAAGCGGGAGAGGGGAGAATTCGATTGCGCTCCGGTCGGCCCAACGCACCCGACTACGCATGCAGTCCGCGAAGGCGGACTTCGTGACGTTCCAGCCGCGACTTCAGTCGCCCCAGCGCGGCGGAGGGTCAGCTCCGCAGCATCGGCGCGAGCGGATGTCCGTGCGCCGCCGCCCCTTCCCTCGCGCGCGGGCAGTCCCGACGCAACGTCCTGGCCCCGGCGGCATCACCCTCGTGGACGACCCGCCGCACGATGACCTTGTCCGCGCCCCCAGAATCCCCCGCCCCGCTCTCGTAGCGCACCGTCGAGACCTCGCCCGCCCCGCTGACGACGATCTGCACCTCGTGCGGCTGGACGGCTCCATTCAGCTCACCCGGCTGGGGGCGGAACGCATGGCCGAGGGAGGCGGCCAGGCCGGCGGCGGCGGTGAGGAGCGTGAGGGAGCGGAGCATCGTGCATCCTCCGGAAAGCGGGAAAACCGGGCGATCCGTCCCGCGCCCCAGGCGGGGACGCGGGACGAATGCCATCCATCAACCGATCCAGTACGTCGCCTTGATCATGAACACGTTGCGGGCGGGGGCGCGGAACAAGCTTCCCACGTCGCGCCGGGCATCGAATCCGCCGATCCCCTCGAAGCCCTGCCGCTCCTGCTGCCACACGAAGAACAGCGCCGAGCCGGGCCGGTACTCCCACCGCACCACCGCGTTGCCGCGCAGCGAGCGGACGTTGAAGTCGGGGTTGCCCACCACCATCAACCCGGTCTGCTCCGCCTGCTCCACCGTGGCGGGGCACGCCACCGACGCAACCGGGCTCAGCGCGTACGCGCCGTCGTAGCCGCACACCGAGCCGCGGTCCCTGCCGTAGACGTCGTACTCGGCCTTGCCGGGCGTGGTGAACTCGCGGAAGTCGCGGAAGTCGCCGGCCGCCACGAACGGCTGCGCGTACAGCTGCAGCGAGAGCGTGGGGGTGAACGTCCAGTCCAGGCGCGTGTTGACCGCGAACACCGTCTGGTCCAGCGCGCCGAATACGTACCGCTGCCCGAACGTGGCCTCCGCCGACTCGTCCTCGAAATCGAAGAGGTACTGGTCGGGGTCGCGCCCCTGGTCCCACGACGGCCCCATGCTCAGCCGCATGGAGGGGCTCGGGCGGTAGTTCAGGTTCAGCCCCACCGAGCGCGACTCCCCGCCCGCCTGGTCGCCGCCTACGTACGCGCCCATGTTCAGGGAGAACGGCTTGCGCGAGTCGGAGTTGAAGTGCGCGTTCACCCCCCACGAGGTGGGCCGCGCGCCCAGCGGGCCGCCGCGGGTCAGCCGGTCGTCACGGGTGGCCGGCGACAGGCTCAGGTTCAGCCCGCCGCTCCACAGGCTGTGCAGCTGGCCCCACAGCCCCATCCCAAAGTCGGCGAAGATGGGGTCACCCGCCGTGTTCCACGCATGCGTGGTGAAGCCGGCGATGGAGTACTGGCGCAGCACCGGGGTCGGCTTGGTGCGCCGGGTGCCCAGGAAGGTGGCGAAGGACCGCACGTCGCCGCGCTGCGCGAAGCCAAGGTCGTTCATCTCGAAGCCCGGCGAGACGTTCTGCACCTTGACGCTCATGTCCCAGTCGCCGGCGCGCTGGATGGCCAGCGACGCCGAGTGCCCCGACAGCCGCGTGCGGTCCGCATCCAGCTCCACGTGGTCCGCGTCCGGCCGCTGGAAGTAGCGCCCGCTGGAGCGCTGCGTGCGCTCGATGGCCTCGGCGCTGCCGCCCACGGTGCTGCCCGCCACGTATCCGCTCAGCGTCCACAGGCGCTTGGCCCAGGAGTGCTCGAAGTCTACCCCGCCCACGTACGCGTCGCGGCGCAGCAGGGGCTCCAGCCGCGCATCCAGGTTGCGGTTCGTGGCCGTCACCATCCCGCCGACCACCGTACCGCCCCCGTTCAGGTCGCGGCGCACGCGGCCCACCAGGTAGTTGGTCATCGGCTCCACGGGCGCGGTGTGCTCGTCGCCCTCCGCGTCCACGTACCGCGCCTGCTCCCGCCCGGTGACGGCGTTCAGCAGCCCGAGCGACCAGCCGCCGGCGGTGCGCCCGGTCACCTTGGCGGCGCCCAGGATGCTGGATTGCTCCGGCTGGTCCACGTACGGGCGGTCGTCGCTGGTCCCCAGCCCCGCCTGCGGCGCCCGGCCGATGCGCCGGCTGTAGAAGAACCCCTGCCCGCCGTAGCTGTTGAAGGCCCGCGACTGGCCGAACTGGAAGACGTCGTTCCCTTCCACGAAGAAAGGCCGGCGCTCCTCGAACTGCGTCTCGAACGCGGTCAGGTTCACCACGGCCGGGTCCAGCTCCACCTGGCCGAAGTCCGGGTTCACGGTTCCCGTCAGCGTCAGCCCGGAGGTGAGCCCCATCTTCACGTCCACGCCCACCGCAGCGCCGCCTTCCGTGGCGCTGTAGTACGGGTCGCCGGGACGGTCGGGCTGCCGGTCCACGCGGGCGCTGGAGTACGGCATGATCTCCAGCCGCCGCGGCGCGCGCAGCCCGGCCAGCCCCTGCACCGTGCCGAAGCGCGAAATGATCCCCGACGTGTTCGGCAGGAGCGGCGCCCAGAACGACGACTCGTCGCGCCGCGCGATCACCCGGCCGAAGTTGATGCCCCACGTCTGCGCCGCGCCGTCGCGGGGCACGTTGAAGCGAAGCTGCGACAGGGGAATGCGGAACTCGGCCGACCATCCGGCGCTGTCGCGCGAAACGGCGACGTCCCACACGGCGTCCCAGGTGTCGTCGTCGTTGTCGTCGTTGAAGTGGTAGATGTCGCGCCGCAGCCCGGCGGGGTTCACGCTGAAGCGGAAGGCGGTGCGGCGGTCGTGGTAGCTGTCCAGCGCCACGTCGAACCAGTCGGAGTTGGATACGCCCTGGTCGCGCCGGGCCAGCGGCGCGGCGATGCTGTCGGGGTGCCGGTCCCACATCCGCGCGGCCACGTACACGGCCTGGTCGTCGTACAGGAACCGCACCTCGGTGCGCTCGGTGCTCGCCTCGCCCGGACGCGGGCCGCGCTGCACGAAGTCGGTGGCCACCTGGGCAGCCGCCCACGCCGCCTCGTCGGCGCGGCCGTCCACGCGGATGGCGCCGCTGGCCCGCACCGCCTGCATCACGCGCGGCGCCTCCGCCGACGGCGCAGCCGCGGGCGGCTGCAGGGGCTGCGAGGCGCCCTGGGCAGTGAGGGGAACAGATATTGTCGACAAAAACATCGCCAACGAGAGGTGCCGCAGGGGGTTGCGACGCATGGTCGGACTCCGTGGCTACGAACGGGTGATGGTCGGGATCGGGGTCCGGCCGCGCAGGCGTGACGGCGGACTGTCACTTGGATGCGTGGGGGCCCGCGATGGTTGCAACGGCCCTGGCGGATGAGACGGCGTTCGTGCGTGCTAATACTTTAGCACCCTGCGCCTCCCCGCGCCAGTGTTTTCTTTCTACGGGTGCTTCGGACGAGAGTTTCAGCGGATGGTCGGGCGCG
>NZ_DATBNB010000286.1 GCF_036554565.1 Longimicrobium sp.
GGCCGAGCGACGCCTCGGAATCGGTGTCGATGGCGACGACCACCACGTCCGCGGGGCGGGGCAGGGTGCCGCGCACGGTGAACCAGCCGTCGTACACGCGCCGCTCCAGCGCGCGCCCCACCCGCGCCTCCGCGACGGCCAGCGCCAGCAGCGGCGCCAGGAGCGCGACGGCCGCGAGCAGCATTGTGCGGCGCTGGGGCAGATTCAAGTTCATTCTACAGCGAGGAAAAAGCGATCTCACGCAGAGCCGCAGAGACGCAGAAAGAGAGAAAAACGAGAGCCGTTCTCGGTTTTTCTCTGCGGCTCTGCGTCTCTGCGTGAGGCCTGTTGTTGTCGTTCTCGATGGACGTTAGAACGCGCGGCTCAGGCGGATGCGCATCACCAGCTCGCGGGTGTCCAGACCGGGGGCGCGCCGATCGGTGTAGTCCACCACGCCCGCGGTGAGGGAGAGCAGCGCATCTTGGCGCCAGGCGAACTCGCCGCCGCCCAGCACCTCCGCGCGGGTGTAGCGCGGGCCCGCCGCCCCGGCGGACCCGGGGCTGCGCGCGGCGGTGAGCCCGCCGTCGAAGCGCGCCGCCCAGCGCTCCGTCAATTGCCGCCGCCCGAAGGCCGTCAGCCGGTCGAAGGTGGTGCTGCCGTCGGGCAGGCCGGGGAACTCGGCGCGGTTCTGGCCCGCCATCAGCGAAAAGCTGGTGCCGCGCGATTCCGTTTCTCCCTGCACGCCCGCGAGGACGTACAGATCGCGCGTGGCGGAGAGCGGATTGGCGGGATCGCTCCGCTCCACCCAAGTGCCGTTGACGCTCACCCGGGTGCGGAACGAGGCGAGCAGCCCCACGGGCACCATCACCCCGCCGGACGCGGCCAGGGTGGATTCGTCCAGCGCGCCGGGGGTGCCCGCCGCCAAGCCGTTGGCGCGCGTGGCCAGGCGCAGCGAGCCCGTGAGCAGCAGGTCGCGCGGGGCCTGCCAGGTGACCGAGGCGAACCCGCCCTGGCCGCGCCGTGTCGCGGGCGCGGAGCCGTCCAGGTTGTCGCGGTCCTGCTCGTACCCGGCCGTCACGAAGAGCGCGTCACCGAATATCGAGAACGAGTCGCGCACCCGCAGCCCGCGCCAGTCGCGCTGCAGGCCGGGGTGGCCCATCGTCAGGTAGTCCATCCCCACCGACCGCCACTCCGCCGAAAACAGGTGCCCGCCGGCGCGCACGCTGGCCCGCGCCTGCTGCGCCGTGCTGGTGAGCTCGCGCGGGTCCAGCGGCTGCAGCGATGCGTTCAGGATGAAGAAGCGGTCCCAGCTGGCGGGGTCCAGTTCCGGCGGATCCGCCCCCGCCGCCACGAACGCCGAGTCCAGCTCCCGCTGCGTCCGCGGCCGGAAGCTGATGTCGCGGGCCAGCAGCGAGGCCGCGTTCTCGTACTGCAGCACGATGCGGCCGCCCGCCAGGCGCAGCGACGCGTCCAGCCCCGCCACCAGGTTGTCCCGGGGCGCGGGGATGGTGGAAAAGGTCCCCGAGTCCGCCGCGGGCGGCTGGGTGCGCAGGGCGGGGATGGAGCCCACGTCGTCGCGGGCGTGCATCACCGTCAATCCCATGCGAAAGACGCCCAGCCGCAGCGACGGGCGCACGGCCAGCAGGTCCTGCTCGTACGTGCCGCGCCGCTCGATGCGCGCCGCGTCCACCGGGTCCAGCGCCCCCGGGATGGCGCGCACCGTCTGCCCCGCGACCACGCTCAGCCCCGCGAAGCCGGCGAGCAGGTCCAGCTGTCCCCCGCGCACCCGGCGGCCGGACAGGATCACGTCGTGGAGCACGGGGTTCACGTCGCCCACGGCCAGCGACAGACCGGGGATGTGCAGGTCCGCGCGAAAGCGGTTCACCGGCTGGCGGGTGGCGGTCTCGTACCCGCTCAGGTGGCCGCGGACGCTGTAGCGCCACCCCGGCCGCAGCTGCCCGCCCGCGTTCACCCACATCCGCGGAGCGAAGTCGTCCTCCCGGCGAAAGGTGCCGCCCGGGCCGCTCACGGCGTTGCCGCCCCCCTCCATCACCACGCTGCCGTGCGGCACGGCGCGGGAGGGCCGGGGGCGCTGCACCCCGGTCGGGCCCGCCAGAGGAGGCCCGGGAGCGACGGTGAAGGTCCACTCCGCGCGCGGCATCCCCGCGCCGTCGGGCGTGCGCGCGGTGACGACCACGCGGTGAGGTCCGGGCGGGAGCGGTTCCCGCGGCCGCCACGTCACCACGCCGCCGGAGCGCTCCACCTGGGCGCTGACGTCCCGCGATCCCACGTGCACCGAGACGGCGAGCGAGTCCGCGGCCGAGACCGTCGGCGGCAGCGTCACGGCCACCAGCACCTGGTGCGCCGGCACGCGCTCCCCCGGCTCCGGCGAAAGGATGATCGCGCCGGGTGCCGACTTCTCCTGCGCCCCGGCGGTCCCGGAAAGCGCCGCCGCGGCGAGGGCGGCGGCGAGCAGAAGGCGCATCCTCATGGCGTCCCCTGCACGCGGCCGCGGAGCGCATCGGCGGGCACCTGCATCATCAGCGTGCGCACGCGGCCGTCGGCGTGCTGCAGCTGCACCTCCACCCACGTCGCCCGCCCGGCGTCCGCGGCGTCCTCGCCGCCCACTTCCTCCGCGCGGCGCAGCTCCTCGCGCGTGGCGCGCCTGGCCTCGGGCGCATCCGACGGAGATCCCGCCGACGCCTGCTGCCCCGCGCCCACGTCCGTGCGCCCGGCCTGGTTGAAGAACTCCACCACGCCTTCCAGCGTGATGACGACCGTTCCTCCCGCGGAATCGATGCGCACCAGGAACTCCGTCCCCTTCACCGCGGCCACGCCGGCGGGGGTCTGGATGCGGAACTCGGAGCCGTTGCGGCGGTTGACGCGCGCCCACACCTCGCCGAACTCCAGCTGGAGCGTGCGCACCACCGCCCCGCGCTCGTCGCCGGAGGTCAGCCGCACCTGCGAGCCGGGGTTGATCCGCAGGATGGAGCCGTCGTCCGTGAACCGCAGCGCCGCGCGGGTGTTCGCCGACGTGGCCACCACGTCGCGGTTCCGCAGGCGGTCGCCCAGCTGCGCCCGGCGCTCCCCGCCGGCCGCGGGATTGATCACCATCTGCCCCTCCTGCAGCAGCCGGTACACCAGCGCCACCTCCGGCTGCTGGGCCAAGGCACGCCCGGGCACCGCGCCGAGGACGAGGATCGCCGCCGCGGCGGCCAAAATGGATCTGCGCATGGCGGCCCTCACTGGACGCGGACGGAAAGGAGGGGGACGTCCCCCGCGGCGATGGCGGCCAGCAGCGCCTCCAGTTCCGGCAGCGGGATCACCCGGCCGTCCTGCAGCCGCGCGCTCACCGGAACGAAGCCGTCCAGCTGTGGAGAAAACCCGAGAGCCCGCAGGAGGATGGCGAACGAGGGATCTCCGCCATCCGCCGCCGTCCCCCCGCCGCCCACGCGGAACCAGTAGATGGGGCTTTCGGTGGGCTCGTCACCCCCCGACGTGGCCACCTCGCGCGTCACCTGCCAGGCGTAGGTGCCCCCCGGCTCCAGCCGCACCGCCTGCACGGAGGCGGGGTACAGCGCAGAAGTGGCCGAAGTGGTCGTTTCCCACACCGGGAAGCCGCCCTGGATGGCCTCCACTGCCGAGCCTTCGCCGTCCACCCGCGCCACGCGCAGCCGGTAGCGCGCCCCGGGCGCGTCCCCATCGGCGCTCCACAGGAAGCGCGGCGTGGGTCCGGGCACCATGGGCGGCGGGCCCGCGTCTGCCGGAATGCCGGGGGAGAGCAGGTCCACCCGCGCCGAGTAGCCCACGGTGATCCGCAACTCGTCGCTGTCGAGGACGGCGCCCTGCGTCGAACGCACGGTGACGGTGAACAGGTAGGTGCCCGCCGGCAGCCGGCCGCTCTGCAATCCGGCCTCGTCCAGCAGGTTCTCGTTGACGGAGAAGTCGGTGAGGGCGAACTCGCCGCCGTCCGTCGACAGGTCGCGGGTGGTCAGGTGCCGGACGGGGTCGCGCGGGACGAACGGGTCCGTCGTGCCGCGGAAGATCTCCAGCGGCCGCGGAGTTTCCCGCGCGACCCGCACCTCCATCACCACCGGGCGGGATGCGTCCTGGCTGATGAGGGTGATGCCCAGCAGGTCCGGCCGCACCCCGGGGCTGCCGGGGAGAAGGTCGGAGACGAAGATGGCCTCCACCGGCGCGAGCCGGCGGATGGAAACCTGCACCTGTGCCGAGCAAGGCGCGGGGGCCAGGCCCGCCCAACTGGTGGCGAGCACCAGCGCGGCGAAGGCGCGAACGAAGACACGCATGAAGGCCGTCGGAGGGAAAGAGAAGACGAACGAAGGAAGGATGGGCGGCGGATCGTGCTGCTTCCACGGCGCGTCGCAGCGATAGGATAGTCGGCACCCCGCCCGGAGCCAAGGTTTTTCTTCCGGGGATGGGGGAGTGCGCCGGCGATCCGCACCGCCTCGATAGCCATCATCGTTGCACCGTGTTCAGCGCGTGCCTACCTTGGCGGCGGATGTGCTCCATCCCCACGCCACCCCTCCACGCCATCTTCCCCGCTGTCCATGATCCCTCCGCCCGGCCTGACCGCCACCTGTTGGGGCACCCGCGGCTCCATTCCCGCGCCGGGGCCAGACACCGTGCGCTACGGCGGCAACACGCCGTGCCTGGAGGTGCAGGCGCAAGGCCGCCGCTACATCTTCGACGCGGGGACGGGAATCCGCGCGCTCAGCCGCGCCCTGCAGCCGGAGGAGCCGGTGGAGGCCGAGCTGTTCCTGACGCACTTCCACTGGGACCACGTGCAGGGATTTCCCTTCTGCGGCCAGCTCTACCACGCCGACTCCCGCATCCGCGTTCACGGTCCGCCCCAGGACGGCGTAGGCGTCGCCAGCGTGCTCGCCGGGATCATGGCGCCGGCGTACTTCCCCGTGCCGCTGGACGCGCTGGCCGCGGGGGTGGAGTTCGTGGATGTAGACACGGCGCCGTGGACCGATGGAGCGGTGGAGGTGGATGCGCTGCGCGTCTGCCATCCCGGGTTCACCTGCGGCTACCGGCTGCGCACCGGCGGCGCCTCGCTGGCGTACGTTCCCGACAACGAGCTGCGCGAGGCGGATGCCGCGCAGTATCGGCAGATGGTGGAATGGGCCGCGGGGGTGGACCTGCTGGTGCACGATGCCATGTGGCGCGACGACGAGTACGCGCGCTACCGCGGCTGGGGGCACGGCAGCGTGGGGGATGCCGTGCGGCTGGCGGAGGACGCGGGCGCGCGGCGGCTCCTGCTCTTCCACTACGCACCCGAGCGGAGGGACGACGAGCTGGACGACATCGTCAGCGAGGTGCGGCGCGGGCTGGCGGAGCGCGGGTCGGCGCTGCGCGTGGACCCGGCGTGCGAGGGCGTGGCGATCTCCCTGTGCCGGGGGGACGCATGAGCACCGTGCTTCCGGAGTCCGCCGCGGCCGGGCCGCTCCCGCAACGCGTCGCCCGGCCGCCGCGTCCCCTGCTGCTGCATTCCGCGGCGTGGACGCCGCCCGCGCCGCTGGCCGCTGCGCTGGAGACGCGGACCATCGGCTCGCTCCGGGAGGTGGAGGAGCCCGACGCGCCGACGGTGCTGGTGCTCGACCAGGGGCTGGCCGCGGGGGCGGACGACCTGGAGGCGGCGCTGCGGGCGCTTCCGGACGCCGTAATCGTTGTTCCCGCGGACGAGGAGACGGATGCTGTCGCGCGATGGAGCGAGCGCGTGCTGCTGACGCTGCCCGAGGCGGACGAGGCGGCGGCGAGGGCCATCCGAGGCGCGCTGCGGCTTTCCGCCGCGCGGCTGTCACAGGCGCGGCTGGAGCGCGAGCTGGCCGGTGCGCGCAGCCAGTTGCGCGAGCTGGCCGGCGTGGGGATGGCGCTGATGACGGAGCGCGACCCGGACCGCCTGCTGAACACCATCCTCTCCAAGGCCCGCCAGCTCACCGCCAGCGACGCGGGAAGCCTGTACCTGGTGGAAGAGGAGGACGGCGAGCGCCGCCTCTGCTTCACGCTGGCTCAGAACGATTCCATCGACGCGCCGTTCCGCGCCTTTACCCTGCCGCTGGACACCACCAGCGTGGCGGGGTACGCCGCCACCACGGGCGAGACGCTGCGCATCGCGGACGCGTACGACCTGCCGGATGACGCGCCGTACCGCCTGAACCGCAGCTTCGACGAGCGGTTTGGCTATCGCACCTGCTCCATGCTCGTCGTTCCGATGGTGGACCACCGCGGCGGCGTGGTGGGCGTGCTGCAGCTCATCAACCACAAGCGCGATCCCGCGGCGCGCATCGACGGTCCGGACGCCGCGGCGCAGTGGGTGATGCCGTACCGGCCGCGAGAGATGGAGCTGGTGCAGGCGCTGGCGGGTCAGGCAGCCGTGTCCATCGAAAATTCGCGCCTGTACCGGCAGGTGGAGAACCTGTTCGAGAGCTTCGTGAAGGCCGCCGTCGTCGCGGTGGACCAGCGCGACCCCACCACCTCCGGCCACAGCGTGCGCGTGGCCACGCTCACCTGCGACCTGGCCGTGGCGCTGGAGCGCGGCGGGCGCGGGCGGTACGCGGGGATGCGCTTCACGAGCGAGCAGATGCGGGAGCTGCGGTACGCCTCGCTCCTGCACGACTTCGGCAAGGTGGGGGTGCGCGAGGAGGTGCTGGTGAAGCCCAAGAAGCTGCCGCCGCTGCTGATGGAGCGCGTGCAGGGTCGCTTCGCCTTCATCCGCCGCACGCTGGAGATGGAGCACTACCGCGCCCGCGCCCACGCCGCCGAGCGTGGCGAGCGGCTGGCGGACGCGGCCATGGAGGCGCGGATGGCGGAGCTGGAGCGCGTGCGCACGCTCGTGCTTTCCGCCAACGAGCCGACCATCCTGCCGGAAAAGGCCGCGGCGGAGCTGGACGGGCTCTCGGCGCTCACCTTCGCCGGGCCGGAGGGCATGCCGCTGCCGTACCTGACGGAAGAGGAGCTGGCCTACCTGCGCATTCCCAAGGGCTCGCTGACGGACGACGAGCGCAGGGAGATCGAGAGCCACGTGGAGCAGACGTACCGCTTCCTGGTGCAGATTCCGTGGACCGGCGACCTGGGCAACGTGGCGGCGATCGCCTACGGGCACCACGAAAAGCTGAACGGCAGGGGCTATCCGCGCGGCGTGGGAGCGGACGGCATCCCCCCGCAGACACGGATGATGACCGTCGCCGACATCTTCGACGCGCTCACGGCCAGCGACCGCCCCTACAAGCGTGCCGTGAGCGCCGAGAAAGCCATCGACATCCTGCACATGGAGGCGCGCGACGGCCTGCTGGACACCGACCTGGTGGAGACGATGGTGGAAAGCGGCGTCTACCGCCGCATCCTGGAGGTGGACTGGCGAGCGCTGTAACCCGATATCCATCCCCTCCGACGCTCCCGCCCCGGGCCCCCGAGCACACCGCTCGCGGGGCCCGGCACCTTTTCAGCGGCGGACGCGTAGCGGACTGAAACCTGCAATGGCCGCGGCTCCGATCGGCGCGGGGCCCGGGGCGGGCCAAGGCCGCACACGTCATGCACTTCTGAACGGCGGGGCAGACCGAAATGGACCAGCAGCAGACCAAGACCCGCGGGGTCGCCGACATCGTGTTCCTGATCGACATTTCCGGGAGCATGGCGCCCGCCATCGACGCCCTCAAGGCGAACATCGGCACCTTCGTGGCATCGCTGAGCGGCGGCGAGGGCAACAACATCTCGCCGGTGCGCGACTGGCGCGCCAAGGCTGTGGGCTACAGCGACTTCGACGAAGACCCGCAGCCGTTCGTCGACAACCCGTTCGTCACCGACGTCGAGGCCCTGCGCGCGCAGCTGGCCGGTCTGGTGGCCGGGGGCGGCGGCGACGAGCCCGAGTCGCTGCTCGACGCGCTGTACAAGGTGTCCACCATGGGGCAGACGGAGAAGGGCGCGCAGAGCCTGGATGCGACCAAGTGGCGCTACCGCAGCGACGCGGCCCGCGTGGTGGTGGTGTTCACCGACGCCTCGTTCAAGCCCACCATGTCCATTCCCGAGGCCAAGGGCGGCGGCATTCAGGACGTGATGAACGCCGTGATCAACAACCGCGTGATCCTCAGCCTCTTCGCGCCCGACATGCCGGGCTACGACGAGCTCAGCCAGATCGACAAGTCCGAGTGGGAGGCCATCTCGTACCCGGGGCTGAACCCGCAGGACGCGCTGGCCAAGTTCACGTCGGACCAGGCCAACTTCAAGAACACCCTTCGGCAGCTGGCGGCCAGCGTGTCGAAGTCGGCCGAGACCGTGGCGCTCTGACCGCGGATGGCGAAGAAGCTCAAGGTGGGCGACGCCATCAACGGGTACCAGATCGACAAGGTGTTCGGGCCCGGGGCAATGGCCATCTCGTACGCGGCGCGCAAGTCGTCGGGGCAGCGGGTGTTCTTCAAGCAGTACAAGTCGCCCTCCGTCACCGTCGCCTGGTACCGCGACTACGTGCGCTACCAGAAGGAGCTCAACCGCCGGATCGAGGCGAGCCCGGCGCGCAACTTCTGCGTGCGCGCCATCGACTCGTTCGAGGCGGTGTGGGGCGGGCGCACGTACTTCCAGGTCTTCGAGCTGGTGGAGAACGGCGCCGACCTGGGCGGCATCTTCGAGCGTGAGGCAGAGGCGAACGGCGGGCGCACGCTCGCCGTGCCCTTCAAGGACGCGCGGCTGTGGGAGCAGCACGTGATCTGGGCCAAGGTGCTGATGTCGGGCATCAACACGCTGCACGCGGCCAACGTGGCGCACGCCGACCTGAAGCCCGACAACGCGTTCCTGATCGAGGACCCGTCCATCGCGGCGGGATTCCAGCTGAAGCTGATCGACCTGGATTTCTCGGTGCTCACCGACCAGACGGCGCCCTGGCACGGGCACCAGGGGTACGTGGGCACCGACAATTACCGCTCGCCCGAGCACTTCACTCCGGGCGGCATCCCGGGCGCGCCGTCGGACGTGTTCACCTGCGGCCTGATCCTCTACCAGCTCCTCACCGGCCGCCACCCGTACTGGTCCGAAGACCAGGGCGAGTACGCGCGCAAGGCGATGGCGTTCGAGGCCCCGCGCCCGGTGCTGGGCGGCACCATGCCCGCCCCGGCCA